>JAJAZK010000200.1 GCA_026785765.1 Rhodoferax sp.
CCCTCCCTTCGGCACGCCTTTCCGCTGCCGCACCCTGCCGTTGAAGGTGTTTGACTGGCCTGGCGTTTAGGCCAGGCCCACCGGGTTGCCGGTGCCGGTTCCGGTCACGTCAAAGGTGCCAGCCCCGGTAAAGGTCAGCGTCACGGTCTGGCTCAAATTGATATCCGGGGTCTTTACGAGCAGGCTTTGCAGCGCCAGCGAACCGGTGTTGCTGTTGCCCGCTCTACCAGCCACGGGAGCGGCCATGGCCAGGTCGCGCGGTGATGCGAAGGCGGTGCTGATAGCAGCAGCGGCTTTGCGGTAGGGCGTGACCAGGAACCTGTCGCCAGCGCTGGCGGCTGCGCTGGCTTGCAGCACCAGACCGTCGACAAAGGCAACACCCGGCGTCGTTCCGAACGCCGTGACGGTGCCGTCCGACAGGCGCTTGACCGTGCCCGCCGTAGCACTGCTAAAGGTCATTTCGTAGTCCGAGGCGGCGAGCGATGTAGATCCCGTGGCGGGTGGCGCCTGCACTCCGACCGATACCGTAGCGGCGCTCAGGTTGGCCGGCGCTGGCAACCCATCGGGGAGGGCTGCCATGGTGAACAGATTGCCGCCAGGCGCACCTGACGGATCGAGGCCGAGCCGGTGCTGCTCGTTCATCTTGGTGCCCAGCGCCAGCGCCATACGCCCCAACAGGTTGGTAGCCTCCACGAGGTCGGTATTCTGGAAGCGCAGCAGTCCAGCGATCGATCCGCCACCGAGCGCCACTTCATCCAGCACCGAGGTCAAACCGCTGCGTTGAATCGTCAGTTTTGACTTACCCGGATCGTTGAACTCGTTGGAGGAAACAGCGACTGGAGAAACTGAATTGCCCAGCACCAGTGGCTGGCTGCCGCCCAGGAAGATTCCGATCGAGCCGTCGCCTGCCGGGATGTTGGTGGTCTGCACCAGTTTGTTCAGGTCGCGGATGAACTGGTCGCGCTGGTCCAGCAGGTCGTTTGGTTCATGGCCGCTGCCACGGTCGTTGGCAATCTGCTTGTTGACTGCGGCGATCCGGCCAGCCAGGCTATTGATGTCGTTGACCGCGGCCGCCAGTTCGCTGCTGACCGCCTGGCCGATACCAGACAGGCGTTCGGAGCTGGCGCGCATGCGTGCCGTGGCTTCCTCGGCGCGGGCCAGCGCCACCGTGCGAGCGCTCAGGCTGGTTGGTGCACTGGCCACATCGGAGAAGGCATTCAGCATATCCCCAACTGCGGTGCCCAGTCCGGACGGCCCGCCCTGGAACAAATCGTCCAGCTGCTGCATGCGCTCCAGACGTTTCGCGTCGGCGGCCGCCACCGATCCGCTCAGGGTCGCCTGGCGCGTCAGGAACTCGTCGTGCTTGCGCAGCACGGTGGCTGCGGTTACACCATTGCCGTAGTACCCCGCACCCGAGAACTGGCCTTCGACCGATTGCAGCACCACGGACTGGCGCGAATACCCTGCAGTATTGACATTGGCGATGTTGTTGCCGGCTGTCTGCAGGGCGAGCTGGTTCGCCAGCAGCGCACGGGTCCCGATGTTGAGTATGCTGCCCATGGCTGCGAGCTCAGGCCTGTGCGCGCTGCAATTGCAGCGTCTGGTTGATGGCGCGACTCAGTTTGGCAGCGTAGTCCGGATCCGTCGCGTAGCCAGCGCGCTGAAGGCCGCTGGTAAATGCCTGGACGGATCCGGTCTGCTGGCTGACCTGGGCGTAACGCGGACTCTGCGTGATGAGTCGCGCGTAGTCCTTGAACGATTCCTCGAACGAGGTGTAGGCGCGGAACTTCGCCACCACCTTTTGCGCTGCACCATTGATGAACTCGGTGGTTGTCACTTCGGCCACCTTGCCGCTCCAGCCAGTGCCGGCCTTGATGCCAAACAGGTTAAAGGAATTGGCGCCGCCAGCCATTTTGATCTCGTGTTTACCCCAGCCGGTCTCGTGCCCAGCCTGGCCCAGCATGTAGCCCGATGGAATGCCACTGGCGCGCTCGACCTGCGCGGCTGCTGCGGAATGGCGGGCCACAAACTCCGCCTGGTTGGCCGCCGGGCGCTGCACTGCGGCAACCAGCTCCCCTGGTGGCCTGGTCTGGCGCTGCGCCAGCGGTGCCGGGGCGGTCGGCTGCGGCGCCATCTGCTGGCTTAGCTGGCGCGCGATCAGTTCGGACAAGCCGCCGGGCATCCCCGACATCTGGACCGAGAGTTGCTGGTCCAGCATGTCCTGGCCGAGATCGCCCCCGGGGCTGTCCAGCATGCCGGATTTCATTGTCGCTTCGCGCATGCTTTTGACCAACTCCCGCATGAAAAGCGACTCGAATTGCCGTGCCGCCTCCTTGATCGAGGCGGGCGTGTTCTTGCCAGCCTGCAGTTTGAGTGTGTTGAGCGAGCGCGCGTCCGCGGCCAGGGCGTTCGTGCTGTTGCTGAGTTGGGAGAAGGCCATATCAGATCACTTCCAGCTCTGCGTTAAGCGCGCCAGCAGCCTTGATGGCCTGCAGGATGGCCAACAGGTCCTGCGGCGTGGCACCCAGCGCATTCAGGGCACGCACCACGTCGGCCAGCAGCGGCGCTGCGGGCAGCTGAATCAGCATCCCGGGCTCCTGGCGGATCTGGATGTTCGATTTTTCCGCCACCACCGTCTGCCCGCCGGTAGACAGGGCATTGGGCTGGCTGATCACCGGGGTGGTGCTGATGCTGACCGACAGGTTGCCGTGGGCAATCGCGCAGGGCCCGAGTGTCACCGCCTGGTTAAGAACGATGGAGCCGGTGCGCGAGTTGATCACCACTTTGGCGGCCGGTACTGACGCTTCCACCTGCAGCTCTTCCATCTCCGCAATAAAGGTGACGCGGGCGTTGGCGTCGGTAGGCGCGCGTACCTGCACCGTGCGTCCGTCCAGGGCACGTGCGATGCCATCTCCAAAACGCCGGTTGATGGCCTGCGCGACGCGCCGGGCGGTCTGGAAATCCGACGCCTCCAGACCCAGGTTGATGGTGTCTCCCACTTGTAGTGGTGTGGCGACCACCCGTTCCACCTGGGCTCCGCCCGGAATACGTCCAGCGCTCAGGTGATTGATCTGCACTTTGCTGCCCCCTGCCGCAGCGCCGGCCCCGGCGACAATCAGATTGCCTTGTGCCAGTGCGTAGATTTCGCCATCCACGCCACGCAGGGCGGTACCAATCAGCATGCCGCCCTTGAGCGATTTCGAATTGCCCAGCGAAGACACACTCACGTCGAGGGTCTGGCCGGGGCGCGCGAAGGCGGGCAATTGTGCGGTGACCAGCACGGCGGCAACGTTCTTCAGTTGTAGCGAAGCTGCGGTGGCTGCCGGCAGCGTGATGCCCAGTTGCTGCAGGTAGTTGCTCAGGCCCTGCGAGGTATACGGCATCTGCGTGGTCTGGTCGCCGGTTCCGTCGAGTCCGACCACCAGGCCGAATCCGCTAAGCTGGTTACTGCGCACGCCTTCGATGGCTGCCACCTCCTTGATGCGCAAGGCGTTTGCGGTGAGCGGAAGCAGACCGCAAGCGAGCAGCAGAGCGCCCAGGCAGGTCGTCAGGCGAGGGCAGATGGCAGTAGACATGGCGCTGGTCTCAGAACGGCAACAAAGCCAGGAAGAAACGCGCCAGAAGGCCGACCGTCTGGGCTTCGGCCTGGGCACCGCGGCCACGCGACTCGATGCGCGCATTGGCCACCTGTGTCGACATGACGATGCTGCCGGGTTGCACCACGCGCGGGTCGACTGTGCCCGAGAAACGCAGCACGTCCACGTTCTGGTTCACGCCGATCTGTTTTTCCCCCGCCACTACCAGGTGGCCATTCGGCAGGACCTCGACCACAGTGGTGGTGATGGAGCCGGAAAAGGTGTTCGCGCTTTCGGTACCGCCCTTGCCGGAGAAGTCGTTGCCAGACGTCGCACCCACGCCGAGTTTGCCGAGCAAGGAGGCGGAGGTGAACGGGAGCGCCGTAACGCCGGCCGCTTGCGACGACGTGCGGTTTGCAGTAGAGGAGGACTTCTGGCTCGCCGTCACGTTCTCCACGATCTGGATGGTGACGGTATCGCCCACCATGCGCGCCCGACTGTCTTCGAAGGACGGGCGGTAGCTGGAACTTTGGAACAGGCTGCCAGTGGCAGGGCGCGCGGGAACCGCTGCGGCGATCGGCAACATGCTGGCGGCTGGCAAGGGCGGGAAGTCGATTGACACCTTTTGCGGCAGCGATTCACATGCGCTGCACAAAACGGCCAGCGCCATGGCTGGCAGTAGGGTGCCCAGTCCGTGCAGCCGGAGCATCACAACTGCCCCAACTTTTGCAGCATCTGGTCCGAGGTCTGGATCGCTTTCGAGTTCATCTCGTAGGCGCGCTGCGTCTGAATCATGGTGATCAGTTCCTGCACCACGTTCACGTTGGAGGTTTCCAGGAAACCCTGCGACAACTGGCCCAGGCCGTTGGAGCCGGCGGTGCCAGTGCTGGCCTGGCCGGAGGCCGGGCTCTCGGCGAACAGGTTCTGGCCCTGCGGCTCCAACCCGGCAGGGTTGAGGAAACTGGCCAGGGCAATCGTGCCAATCGTCTGGGGTGAGACGTTACCCGGAATGGACGCGGTGACCGTGCCATTGTTGGCGATGGTGACGTTCTTGGCGTTGGCCGGCACAGTGACACCGTTGGCCACCGCGAGGCCGTTGGCCGTCACCAGGCGGCCCTGGTTGTCGACCTGGAACGACCCGTCACGCGTGTACTGGGTGGTGCCGTCGGGCATGGTGACCTGGAAGAAGCCGCTGCCCTGGATCGCCACGTCCAGTGGATTGGCGGTCTGTTGCAGCGTGCCTTGGGCGAATGAGCGGCTGGTGGCGACGGTGCGTACGCCCAGTCCCAGGTGCAGGCCGGTCGGCAGCTGGGCCTGGTCGGTGCTGGCCGAGCCAACCTGGCGCAGGTTCTGGTACATCAGGTCTTCGAACACTGCGCTGGCGCGTTTGTAACCGGTGGTAGACACGTTGGCGAGGTTGTGCGAGATCACGTCCAGCTGCATTTGCTGGGCTTCCATCCCGGTTTTGGAGATCCACAGTGAATTGATCATGGTGTTGGTTTTCCGGGCTTGTCAGCCCTGCATACTCAAGAGTTGACCGGCCGAGCGGTCATTCGATTCGGCGGTTTGCAGCAATCGCATCTGTTGTTCGAACTGGCGCGCAGTCTGGATCATTCCCACCATGGTCTCGATCGGATTGACATTCGAGCCCTCCAGCATGCCGGACTGCAACCGGGCCTGGGTGTCGCTGGGCAATGGGTCACCGGAACTGGCGCGAAACAGGCCATCGTCGCCACGTTTGAGTGGATCGTCGGCGCCCGGCGTGACCATTTTCAGGCGGCCAATCAGATTTATCGGCTGCCCGCGAACCTTGGCGCCCAGGCTGCCGTCGGCACCAATACTGAGCTCGGCGCCGGCGGGTACCGTGATCGGCGCGCCACCATCCGACAAGACGGTCAAGCCGGTGCTTGTCTGCAGCGTGCCGTCCGCAGCGATTTCCAGTGCCCCGTTGCGGGTGTAGCTTTCGACGCCGTCGAGCGACTGGACCGCGAACCAGGCATTGCGTGTGGCCATCACGTCCATCGAGCGGCCGGTGTTCTGGGCCGCCCCTGGAGTCTGCAGATGACCCGAGGTCGCCTCGAGCGCAAAGACCCGGGTGGTCGAGCCGTCGCCGCGCAGGGGCACGGCACGGTAGGTCGAGAGCTCGGCGCGAAATCCGTTGGTGGAGGCGTTCGCCAGGTTGTTGGACAACACGGCCTGGCGGTGTGCGGCTGCGGTGGCGCCGGTCATGGCGGTGTAGATCAGGCGGTCCATGGTGTTCTTGTCTCAGGGCGCTGCAGCGACGGACCTGTCAACGCAGGTTGGTCAAGGTCGACAACACCTGGTCCTGGGTCTTGATGGTCTGCGCGTTGGCCTGGTAGGTGCGCTGCGCCGTCATCATGTTCACCAACTCCGAGGTCAGGTCGATGTTCGATTCCTCCAGTGCACCGGAACGCAGCGCGCCAAATTTTCCCTGGCTGGGCGCCCCCAGCACGGGTTGGCCGGACGCCGCCGTTTCGCTCCAGCTGCCGGCCGCTGACGGGCGCAGTCCTTGTACGTTGCGGAAGTCGGCCAGGGCGACCTGGCCCGCAGCCTGGATCTCTCCGTTGGAATAACGCGCCGAAATGACGCCGTTTTCGCCGATCTTCAGGGCCACGAAGTCACCCGGGCCGAAACCGTCTTGCTTTAGGTCGGCGACGGAAAACGCAGTGGCGTATTGGGTCGCTCCGGTCATGTCGATGGTGGGTGAGAAGGTGCCGATACTGGGGTTCGGCGACGTCAGTGGGAGGGTCGGGCTGGCCGGCACCGATCCGAGCAACTGGCCATTGACACCAAAAGTGAGGGTGGCGATGGTTGTGGCGGTAGCCGTCGCCGCCGAGGTCGGGTCGCTGAACACCTCCCAGGTGTCGTTGGCCGACTTGCGCATGTAGAACGATGCGGTCACCGGCGCCCCCTGCGAGTCATAGGTCACCAGCGAGGTGCCATAGGTGGTCAACGGCGTCGGCGGCAGTGGCACGTTCCAGATCGGCGCCGTCGCGCCGAGGTTGAACTGGGCTGTGATGGAGGTAGTGGCGTTGGCCGGAATCGGTGTGCCGGTTGGCAGTTTAAGCGGCTGCAAAGTGCTGCTCGTGGCCACGCCCGTAATCGTGGTGGGATAACCCATCAGGTTGGCGCCGGCATTGGTGACGATGTTGCCCTGGGGGTCGAGTTTGAACTCACCGGCGCGGGTGTAGGCCGCCGTGTTATCGGGCATGGTGACCCGGAAAAAGCCGCCGCCGTTGATAGCCAGGTCGAGGTTGCCCCCGGTCACGTTCACTCCACCCTGGGTGAACTGTTGCGACACCGTGGCGACTTCGACACCGATGCCTTCGGTGCGGCCGTTCGCCGCGATTGTGGATGCGGCGACGATTTCTGAAAACTCGGCGCGCGACACCTTGGCGCCAATGGTATTGGCGTTGGCGATGTTGTTGCCGATCACGTCCAGGTTGCGACTGGCAGCATTCAGACCCGAGAGTCCGGTTTGAAATGACATGTTGGTGTTCCTGCGGGATGGTTAACGTGAAATAACTTTCATGATGCGGGGTGAAGAGTGGACATCATGAAAGTTAGGGTGGCGCTTTACGGCGCTAAAGGATGGCCTTGACCGTGCTGTACGGGATGCTGCCAAGGCCGCGCAGCTGCATGTTCATGACGCCGTTGTCCGAGCTCACGGACTCGATGTGGTCGCGCACCAGGGCGGCGGCGGCCACTGGTTTGCCGGCGCTGGTTGCGGTCACCCGGTAGCTGGCCGACACCAGGCCGGCGTTGGCACCCGCGCTCCAGTCGAACGCATGGCGCCCCGGCTCGAGGCGCCCAAGGTCGATGGTGTCGACGACCCGCCCGCCCGCAGACAGGATCTCCACCTTGACACTGTCGGCCCGCGTAGCCAGATCGATTGCGCCCCCGGCCTGGCCCTGGTGCAGGGCCAGTTGCGTGCCCTCGACCAGCACGTTGCGCCCGACCAGCGAGCCGCCCTGGAGCATCTGCAGTGAGCTCAGCTGGGCGGCCAGACTGCCCAAGGTGGTGTTGACTTTTTCGATGCTGGAGACGGTGGAGATCTGCGCCATTTGCGAAGTCATCTGGGCGTTGTCCATCGGGTTGAGCGGGTCCTGGTTGCTCAGCTGTGCTACCAGCAGCTTCAGGAACCGGTCTTCCGACCCAGCGCCATTTTTGGTGACTGCAGATTCAGTGACCGCTGCGGTGGTGGTGGCGGTGGCGGAATTGGTGGCGGTGATCATGGTGTGAGGGGCGGCTTATTGGCCCATTTGCAGCGTTTTGAGTAGCAGTGTCTTGGCCGTATTCATGACCTCGACGTTGTTCTGGTAGGAACGCGAGGCCGAGATCATGTTGACCATTTCCTCTACCGGGTTGACGTTGGAGTGGGTCACATAACCCTGGGCGTCGGCCATCGGGTGTGACGGGTTGTGCACCTTGCGCATGGGTTCGTTGCTTTCCTGCACGGCGCTGACGCGCACACCGAGTGCCGATTCCGCGCCGACCGGCGTGGTCTGGAACACCACCTGACGCGCCTTGTAGGCCTTCCCATCGGGGCCGGCCACTGCATCGGCGTTGGCCAGGTTGCTAGCCACCACGTTCAGACGCTGCGACTGGGCGCTGATAGCGCTGCCCGAAACCCCGAAGATGGAAAACATGGACATATGGAACTTGCTTTGGAGAAAGGACCTATTGGCCCTGGATCGCGCTGAGCATGGTTTTGGAATAACCATTGATGAAGCGCAAGGTGGTTTCGTATCGCACCGCGTTGTCAACGAAACTGGCCCGTTCGCGGTCCAGGTCGACACTGTTGTTGTCCATCGAAGGCTGGGTCTGTACGGTGTAGGCCCGCCCGGCGGCCGACAGGCTTTCGGCTGTTTTGGCGTTGCCGATCGAAATGTGTCCGGGGTGGGCAGTTGCGTTGCCGGTACCATTCTGGAGCGCAGTGGCAAGACCGCGGTTGCCGCTGGCCGCGGCCATGGCGTCCTTGAAGTTCACGTCTCGCGCAACATAACCCGGCGTATCTGCGTTGGCGATATTGCTGGCGATGGCACGCTGACGCTCGGCGCGCACCAACAAGGCGTTCGCATGCAGATCCAATCCACTCGTCATCTGTGCAAACATTTGATTCCACCTCCACTGGTTTTCTGCAGCGCCGGGCCGGAAGGACACATGGCGTGAATCGATTATGGAAAAGCTTGAGTCCTTCAATCACGGGAATAGGGGCGGTTTGGGCGCTCACTTGGAGGCTTTCGGCGATCTTCGGCCGCTCTACAGTCAGAGTACGGCAATCAATCAGGTGCAAAATTTGAAAACCCATTTCATGCGGACCGCACTGCGCTGCATTAGCGTGGTTCTGATGTACGCCGGAGGTCTTGGCGGCGCCGCCAGGGCGCAGGCACTGGACGCAGGCGCCACGGTCGCCCGAGAGTCGCAGGTCTGGCTGGATCAGGCGCTGGCGGCAACCCGTCCGCAGGGCGCGGCCCCACTGCGCATGTCGGTGACGGTTGGGGCGTTGGACAGCCGTTTGACGCTGGCACCGTGCGCCGCTGTCGAACCGTATGTGCCTGCTGGCATGCGTCTTTGGGGAAAGACCCGGATCGGCGTACGCTGCATTGATGGAAACACCCGCTGGAACGTGTTTTTGCCGGTGCAGGTGCATGCCTTTGGTCTGGCGTGGGTGATCCGCGGTGACGTGGCGGCTGGACGGGTGCTGACCGACGACGACGTGGTGCAGACCGAAGTGGACTGGGCCCTGGACAACCAGGCCATCCTGGCGGACCCGGCACTGTGGCTGGGACAAACCGCCACCCGGGCGCTGACGACCGGCCAGGCGCTGCGCCAGGGCATGGTGCGACCGGCGCAGGTGTTCCAGGCGGGTGCCACGGTCCGGGTTTTGGCGCAGGGGCCGGGTTTTGTGGTCAGTTCGGATGGCCAGGCGCTGTCGGCCGGTGTTGTTGGCGCCCTGGCCCGGGTCCGCATCGACAATGGCCGCATACTGTCTGGCATCGTGCTGGACATGCGCACCGTGCGGGTGGACATGTAGTCCCGGCCATGAAAATAGGTAAGCCTAAAGTTTCCCGGTACGCTGCCGATACACCCCATACGATGCCATGTCTGCAATGGCGCTAGGAAACACCATGAAAATCGGCCAGCAACCTGACTTCCACCCCACGGGCCCCCAAGGCCTCGGTTCGGCCGCCGTCAAACCCGGTGAAAACCAGACTGCGGTTGCACGCGGCGAGCGCAAGGCTCCCGGCGTGGATCTGACGGTTTCGGATCGGGCGCGGGTGCTCGGGCAATCCCGGCTTGCCGACAGCGCCGACATCGACATGGAAAAGGTGAATGCGGTGCGCCAGGCCATCGAGCAAAAGACCTACCAGGTCAATCCGGAAGCGATCGCCGACAAGTTGTTGGCGAACGCGCAGGAATTGCTCAACCGGACCTTGTCCTGATCATGGACCGAAAATTGCCGCTGGACCAGCTGGAAGCGGCGCTGCATGAGTGTGAGCGCTGCCAGCAGGTAGTTGCAAGCACCCTGTTGCAAGGCCAGCCCGATCTGCTGGCCGCTGCCGCCGCCGGGCTGCAGGCGGCAACATGCCGCGTGGCGCTGCTGCTGCCGGCTGTGTCGCGTGAAGAGGGTGTTAACCCGAAATTGCGCCGTCGGCTGCTGCAAGCGGCGCAAACGCTGGGCATGCACCGGGAAGCCTGCCTGCGCCGTTCGGGGGTGGTGCAGCGTGCCCTGCACTCGATCTTGCCAACGGCCACCGGTACAACTACCTACGGGTCTGGCACCGGCCTGTATGGAAACCAGGCGCGCCAAAGTGGCGCTTTCAAGGTGTTGTCGGCCTGAGCCGGGCCGCCCGCATCGGCCCATGCAGTCTGTTGTTAATGCGCCCGCATCTTGGCGCGCAGCCGTGCGATCGACTGGCTGTGCAACTGGCAGACGCGGGACTCGGTCACACCCAGCACGGCAGCAATCTCCTTCAGGTTCATGTCTTTTTCGTAATACATGCTCATCACGAACTGTTCGCGTTCTGGCAACAGTTTGATCGCCTCTACCAGTGCACCGCGCAGTCGCTGGTCGCGCAGCAGTTGCATCGGGTCGGCATTTTCGTCGGCATCAAAACGGTCGAGGAAGCCGTCCTCACCGTCCCCGGCATGGGCCAGATCCTCCAGATAGACAAGCTGTGTCCCGCGAACCTTGCCAAGCAGGGTCTGATAGTCGGCCAGCTCCATGCCGAGCTCCGTGGCAATTTCTGATTCCAGCGGGCTGCGGCCAAACTGGTGCTCGAGCTTGCGCAGTGCCTGCTCAATGTCCTTCTGGCTTTTGCGTGAGCTGCGCGACATCCAGTCGTTTTCGCGCAGCTCGTCGATCATGGCACCACGGATGCGTTGTGTCGCAAAGGTCTCGAACTGCACACCCTGTGCCGCTTCATACCGCGACAAGGCCTCGGACAGTCCCATCAAGCCGACCTGGATCAGATCGTCCACCTGCACGCTGGCTGGCAACTTGGCCATCATGTGGTGTGCCAGTTTGCGCACCAACGGCTGGTATTGGCGGATCAGGGCGTCGCGGTCAAGCTGCCCTTTGGCGGTATACATCAATTACTTTCCCCGCCCGTTTGCCGGAAGTCGGCAACGCAGCAGACCATGGTATCAAGCCCCGTTGGCGGGCGCCGGGCAGCCCAGGTAGCGAAGCGGTCACGCATGCAACACGCCGGCGCCGCGTGGGCGGTGATCGGGTTGAATGAAGAAAAAACCCAGGTCCGACGCCTTTGGATCGAATGCCGATTTGCTGTTCGCACGCATCGACATACGGACCAGTCCCGCTGCATCGGCGTAGGCCCAATCCTGCGGAACTTTCTGGCCAGTCGTTACGCCCCGGATCACCAATTGGTGCCGGATCGCCACATCCAGCGCCGGACCGAGTTTCACTGCCTCGTCGATCTTCGACAACACGGTGTGTTGCGTCGCGGCGGTCTTGAATGCCCCAACCACCTCGTCCAGGGTATCGCCCTGCGCCCCGGCATTGAGCACCAGCAGGCGCTTGATACCGGGCAGGTCGAGTACGTCCAGTGAGTCGTCCTTGCGCGGGTCGCGTGGCGCCAGTCCGGTGGTGTCGATCAACACCATCTTCTTGTTGGCAAACAGGCCCAGCAGATCCTGCAAGGCGGCGCGGTCGTGTGCCAGATGCGCCACCAGGCCCAGGCTGCGCGCATGCTCGCGCAGCTGCTCGTGGGCACCCACGCGGTGGGTATCCAGGGTGATCATGCCGACGCTGGACGCGCCATGGGCCTGCGCACACTGCCCTGCGAGTTTGGCCACGGTGGTAGTCTTGCCGACGCCGGTGGCACCGACCAGGGCGTGGCAACCCCCTTCGTCGTGCAGGGCCTGCGGATGGGTTTTCAAGTTGCGTTCAATCGCATCGATCATCCATTGAACGGCGTCGGCCGCGCTCAGAGGCTCTGGCATGCGCTCCAGGATGGCGCGCGACAAGGTGGGCGAGTAGCCCGCGCGCATCAGCTTGAGCATCAGATTGGACTGGATCGGATGTTGACGCGCCTGCCCCAGCCAGGCGAAGGTATTGAAGCGGTCCTCGATCAGGTCACGCATGGCCTGCAGTTCGTCGACGATGCTGCGGCTGACGACGCTGCCATTGGTGCTCACCGGCCCTGTGCCCGATTTGGCTGGTGCCGCCAGCGGCACCGCAGCGGCCGCTGCAACCGGCGCTCGCAACACCAGCGCCGGTTGCGGCTGGCGTGTGACCTCGTCAGTCCGGGCAGGTGACTCGGTCTGGCGTTTGCGCAGCATGCGCTCTCGCACATAGTCCTGGAACGACAGTGTGCTCATGGTCAGTTCCGTGGCATCTGCCTCGACCTGCTGCCGGGCCTCACTGCTGGGTGCCTTGGCTGGTACCGCCTCTGTGCGCTGGGACGGGCGCAACACTGGCGGCTCCGGCAGACGGTCGCGCTGGCCAATGCCGGCCAGAGTATCTTCGGTTGTCGCCATCACTTCTACGCCCAGTGATGTGGGGCGGTTGGACAGGATCAGGGTCCCTTCGCCAAAGGCCATGCGCGCTTTGGCCAGAGCCTCGCGCGACGTTGCGCCGGTAAAACGTTGGATGTTCATACTGTTGCACCTCGAAGAATTGGGCCGATACGGATGGTGTGGGTTTCGGGAATTTCACTGTGCCCGAGCACTTGCAGCCTGGGCGAGCCGCGGCGCACCAACCTGGCAATGGCACCGCGGATCTGGTCGGGCACCAGCAGGCACGGCGGCACACCGATTTCTTCCTGCTTGAGTGCGACCTCGGCGGCGGTGCGGGTAAACATGTCTGCCACGCCCGGGTCCAGCGCCGGCCCGGCAGATCCGCCCAGGGCCTGCACCAGCAGGCGTTCCAGTGCAGGGTCAATTGCGATGACGTTGAGTTCGCGCATTGGCCCGTAGATCTGCTGCACGATGGATGGCGACAGGGCGACGCGGATGCGTTTGGCCAGTTCAACCGGGTCCTGCGTGTGGGCGGCATGTTCGGCCAGCGACTCCACGATGGTGCGGATGTCCCGGATATGCACCGACTCGTCGAGCAGGAGTTGCAGCACCTTCTGGAACACGGCGATGGAAACCATTTTGGGGACTACTTCCTCGATCAGTTTTGGCGCCAGTTTGCTCACGTGGTCGACCAATTGCTGGGTTTCGGTACGGCTCAACAAACGCGAGGCCTGCACCTGCATCAAGTGTGACAAATGTGTAGCCATTACGGTCTCGGAATCAACGACTGTAAATCCGGCCATTTGCGCTGTTTCCCGCTGCCGCTCGTCGATCCAGTGGGCCGGCAGTCCAAACGCCGGGTCGGTTGTCGGTGTTCCATTCAGCGGCGCAGTGATGCCGCCTGGGTTGATGGCCAGGAACATGCCTGGAAAGGCCTCACCTTCGCCGACCACCACACCGCGCAGGGTAATGCGGTAGCCACTGGGTTTGAGTTCCAGGTTGTCACGCACATGCACCGCTGGCGGCAGGAAGCCGACTTCCTGTGCGAACTTGCGGCGTACTCCCTTGACGCGGTTGAGCAGGTCGCCCTGGCGGTTCTTGTCGACCAGGGCGATCAGGCGGTAGCCCAGTTCCAGACCGAGCTGGTCGACCGGCTGCAAGTCATCCCAGCTGGCGTCGCCGTCGCCAACGGGTGTGGGCTCTGCAGGCGCCGCTGCGGGCGGTGGCGTCCGGTGCGCCAGCACCCAGGCGGCATAACCCAGCACTGCTGCGATGCCGAGAAAGACCAGATGTGGCATGCCCGGGATCACGCCCAACACCCCCATGATGGTGGCGCTGAGACCCAGCACCCGCGGCGACACGAACACCTGGTGCACGATCTGCCGCCCCAGGTCCTGGTCCTTGCCAACACGCGACACCACCATGGCTGCCGCCACCGAGATCAGCAGGCCCGGCACCCGCCAGAGGGGGTTGTCGAGCGTAAGCGGCTCGGGGTCGACGACGTC
>JAJAZK010000201.1 GCA_026785765.1 Rhodoferax sp.
CCCGCCGCGGGGGGGGGGGCGCGGGGGGGGGGCTTTTTTTTGCCGCCCCACGAGCCGGGGCCCCACCCCGCCACTGCCGGCGGCGGTCGCGGTAGGGGCCGGTCTGGCCGTAGCCGCTGATGCGCAGCACGATCAGCCGCGGGTTGTTCTGCAGCAGCAGGGCCGGGTCGAGGCCGAAGCCTTCCAGCGCACCGGGGCGAAAGTTCTCCACCAGCACATCGGCTTCCAGCGCCAGCCGGCGCACGATGTCGACCGCCGCCGGGTCCTTCAGGTCCAAGGCCTGCGAGCGTTTGTTGCGCGACTGCACCTGCCACCAGACCGATGTGCCGTTCTTCAGAAGGCGCCACTTGCGCAACGGATCGCCCGCGCCTCGGGCCGGGTTCTTCGGGTCGGCTGGTGTTTCGATCTTGATCACATCCGCGCCGAAGTCAGCCAGGGTCTTGGCGGCGAACGGGCCGGCGATGAGTTGACCGAGCTCGATCACCTTCAGGCCAGCCAATGGACCAGCCGCGCGCGTCATTTGCGCGGCGCTGCCTTCCTGGCAACTGGTTTCGCCGCCGCTTCGTGCGGCAACATCGTGTCGAGCAATTTGACGACTTCGGCCTCGATGCGGCCCTTGAAGGCGCCCAGCAGAAAACCCAGCCGGGCATCGAGTTCGAACTTGTCCTTGGTCACATGCAACTCCCCTTGCACGCCAGACCGCGTGAACCGTACCAGGTCCGCGCTCCGACCTTCCTCGTAAGTGCATTCCATGCCGAACTCGCGTTCGACCTGCTCGGCCCAGTCGAAGGCGATCTTGCGCGCCTTCGCAAAGCCCAGCGTGTGTGCACGCACAATGTGTAAGTCAGCCACCGTTTGTCTCCGTCTTGCGGGTATACGTCCCCAGAATCCTGTTGCGCTCGTCGGGCGGCATTGCAGCCAGCCGCTTGACCGCATCATAAAACGCCGGCCAGTTGCGGCCCTGCTGTTCGAACAGGGCTTCGAACGCGGGCACCTGGGCATCGTACGCAGCCTGCGCGCCGAAGCTGGCATTGTTGGCATTCGTTACCCACAGGTCGTATCCGCTATAGCCGCCCCAGCTCACCTTGAGTGTGGAGTAGCGCTCGCGGAAGTCACGCAGCACGTCCTGTTTGGCTTGCAACTGCGCAGGGCTTGGCGGCGTCGACTCTCCCACCTCATCGTACAGGCGCTGCAACTGCCCGCGCGTGGCCCGGGCGAGCGCGCGGAATGCCTTGCGGCGCTGTTCGTGCAATGCGTCTTCGGAGCGCACCGTTTGCGATGCCCGGCTGGCCAGCCACCGGGCGCCGCCCAACTGCCCGACTGCGGTGGCATAAGATTCGTTGAACGTCGTGTCGTCACGGGCATACACGACCTGATGCGCGAGCTCATGGAAAATCAGCCGCGCCAGCTCACCCTCGGGATAGCGGATAAAGGTATTGAGCAACGGGTCCCCGCCCGCCCAATTCATCCAGCCCAGGGTCGAGTAGGCAGGCACCCCGTGCACCGCCACCTCCAGGCCCTGGGTGCGCAACTCGTCCGCCAGTTGCCGGGCTTGCGCCTCGTCGAAATACCCACGGTACGTTACGCAGCCCAGCAACGGGAAACACCAGTCCTTCAGGCTCAGGGAGAACGGCTGCGCGGCCACCACGTTCCACACTACCGCGCGGCGCTGTAGATCAGCAAAACGGCGGTAACTCGGGTTGTCCGGCAATGCCAGCTCAGTGACCGCGAAATCGCGCATCTGTTGCGTCAGACGCAGGCGCTCCTTCAACGCAGCGGAAGTCTGTGCGTCCCCAAGCCAGCTTTGTACCGGTCTTGCCGCTTGCAGCATCTGCCAATGTCCACTCACAGATTGCCAGTAGTAAGCAGTGTTGGCACAGCCGGATAGCGTCCATGCCGCCAACAGCACCGATACCGCGCGCAAAAGCGCACGTGCGTGAGCCGCATAGCGTGCCGCATCTGGCCCCTGAGAATCTGCATCAAACATGTAGTCATTGTGCTGCAAGCATCGTTGCGTTGCCGACCGGGATGCGGCGGTACTGCCCCGGAGCGACGGCAACTGCCGTATGCTGCACCGTATGCCACGCCTCACCCAAGCCCCCAACATGGCGATTGCCAACCTGTGGGCCGAGGCGCTGGGCAACCTGGGAATCGCCACCAGCGTACAGCGCCAGTTCCTGTCCGGTATTGCTGGCGAGCTGCCACCCGACCAGTGCCTGCCCGAGGTCTGGGTGACCCATCCGGAGCAGCAGGAGCAGGCGCGCGAAGTGCTGTACCACCTGCAGCATGTGCCGCAGAGGCGCTGGACCTGTGGTTGCGGTGAACTGGTCGAAGGCGGGTTCGAGCAATGCTGGAGTTGCCTGGCACCGATGCCAGTCTGACGGCCTGCCTGCGCTGCCTCAGTCTGCGAGCACGGCCGTGACTTCAATCTCCACCTTGGCGCGCATCTCGACCAAGCCGGCCACCTGCACACAGGTCATGGCGGGGAAATTGCGTCCCATCACGTCCCGGTAGACCTGTCCAAGCTCCTTCAGGCGCGCGTTGTACTCGACCCGGTCCAGGATGTACCAGGTCATGCGCGCCATGTGCTCGGGGCCTGCACCCGCCTCGCGCAGCACCGCGACGACGTTGCGCAGCGCTTGAGCCGTCTGGGCAATGAAGTCATCGCTCTCGAATTGCTGCTGCGCGTTCCAGCCGATCTGGCCGCCGACAAAAATCTGCGTGCCGCGTGCCGCCACACCGTTGGCATATCCCCTGGCCGGTGCCCAACCGGGCGGTTGCAGGACTTTCATATCTGTTTGAGCTTGAAGCGTTGCAGCTTGCCGGTTTCGGTGCGCGGCAAGGCGGCCAGAAACTCGATCTCGCGCGGGTATTTGTAAGGGGCAATCGAGGCCTTGACGTGGTCCTGCAGGTCCTTTACCAGCGCTGCGCCGGGCGTGTAACCGTCCCGGAGCACACAAAAGGCCTTCACCACCATCCCGCGCTCGCTGTCGGGCCTGCCAATGACGCCACACTCCGCCACCGCCGGGTGTTTCAGCAGCGCGTCTTCCACTTCCGGTGCTCCCAGGTTGTAGCCCGCCGTGATGATCATGTCGTCGGTGCGCGCCTGGTAGAAAAAATAACCGTCTGCGTCCTGAATGAAGGCGTCGCCCGGGTGGTTCCAGCCGTTCCTGACGTAATTCGCCTGGCGCACATCGTCCAGGTATTTGCAGCCGGTGGGGCCCTGCACCGCCAGCTTGCCAACCGTGCCAAGCGCAACCTCGACACCGGCGTCATCGACGACCTTGGCGACATAACCCGGCACCACCGTGCCGATGGCGCCACGACGCACCGCGTCGGGCGCTGCCGAAACAAAGATATGGAACATCTCGGTGGCGCCAATCCCGTCGAGCATCTCGATGCCACTGGCGTCCTTCCAGAGCTGCCGGGTGGCATCCGGCAAGGCCTCGCCGGCACTGACGCAGATGCGCAGCGGCGGCGCGCCGCGCTGCTGGCGCAGGGCCTTGAGAAACGGCGCCATCTGGCGGTAGAAGGTCGGCGCGGTGTAACAGATGGTGGCACCCGAGGCATACATGAGTTCTGCCATCGCCTGCGGTGTGTAGGGTATGTCCGGAAAGTACACCGAAGCCCCGGCCCACATCGGGAATATCAGCATGCCCCCCAGACCAAAGGTAAACGCCAGCGGCGGTGAACCCATGACGATGTCGTCCGGGTGGGCGCGCAGCATGTGGCGCGGCCAGGTCTCGCAGGCCGCCAGTACGTCGCGATGGGTATGTACCGCCGCCTTGGGTTTGCCGGTGGTGCCCGAGGTAAAAGCGAGCAGGGCAATGTCCGTCGCTGCGGTCGGGCAAGCTGCAAAGTGGTCGGTGTGGCGCGCCGCCCTGGCTTCGAGCGAATCGGCGGCGTCTGGCTGGTTGAACGCGATCACGGTCTGCAAACCCGGCGACTGCGCCTTCGCCAGCTCCATCTCGGCCATCAGTCTGGCGTCGCACAGCGCCAATACCGGTTGCGCCTTGTCGATGATGTCGCACAACTCCTTGGCGCGCAGCAGCGGCATCGTGGCCACTGCGACCATGCCGGCCTTCACCACCGCCAGCAAGGCCAGCGCCATCGCTATCGAATTGCCCCCGCGCAGCAGAACCCGGTTGCCGCTCACCAAAGCGCAGTCACGCACCAGCACCTGGGCCAGCGCATCGACACGGGCGGCTGCCTGCGCATAGGTAACGCTGACACCGGGCGAACGCAACATCACACGCTCACCCCACCCCTTGTCCAGCGCCTTGTCCAGCAGTTCATGCACCAAATTGAGCTGCGGCGCAAACTGGAGCTCGGGCCTGTCGAATCTGAACGTCGGCAGGTCGGCCGCGCCAGGCAGGCGCTCATGCACAAAACGATCACGCTGGGCAGATGGCACCATGGTTCAGCCTTTCAAAACGGACTTGCCGATGATGAGTTGCTGCACCTCGGTGGCACCTTCGTAAATGCGCAGCGAACGGATGTCACGGTACAGGCTCTCAACCTTGGTGCCGACCCTGACGCCTTGGCCGCCATGCAGTTGCAGCGCCATGTCGATCACGCGCTGGGCATTTTCGGTAGCCACCATCTTGGCCATTGCGGCCTGCGCCGAGTAAGCCTGCGCCTGCTCCGGTGTTGCGGTACCGACGCAGTCGCGCAACCAGGCGGCGCGGTAGGTCAACAGCGCAGCTGCGTCGACCAGCGCCGCCATATCGCCGAGTTTGGCCTGCGTCAGCTGAAAGTCGGCCAAGCGCTGACCGAACATCTTGCGTGATCGGGCATAGGAGACCGCCTCAAACAGCGCACGGCGCGCCATGCCCAGTGCCGCACCGGCGACCGAGGCCCTGAAGATATCCAGCGTCTGCATCGCCAGCTTGAAGCCGCCATTCAAGGCGCCGAGCTGGGCCGTTGCGGCAATCCGGCATTGGCGCAAGCGCAGCGTCGCCAGCGGATGCGGCGCCATCACCGCGATCTGCTCGGATGCGTCCAGCCCCGGGTTGTCCGCATCCACCAGAAACGCCGTGATGCCACGGGTTCCGAGTTGTGGCTCGGTCTTGGCGAACACACAGTAGTAGTCGGCGATGCCGCCATTGCTGATCCAGGTCTTGTTGCCGTCGAGCAGCACGCCTGCGGCGTCAAAACTTGCGCTGGAGCGCATCGCCGCCACGTCCGATCCCGCGTCCTCTTCACTCAAGGCGAACGCGGCGATCTTGTCACCGCGCGCCACTGCGGGAAGGTAACGCTGCTGTTGCGCGGCAGAACCGGCCAGGGTAATGGCGCCACTGCCCAGGCCCTGCATGGCAAACGCGAAATCGGCCAGCGGCGAATGGAAGGCCAGGGTCTCGCGCAAAACCACCAGGGCGCGTGAATCCAGCTGCGCGAGTGCGCCGCCAAAAGCCGCTGGCACGCAATAACGCAGCCAGCCAGCGTCGCCCAACAGACGTACCCAGCGCCGGCAGGCCTGGCGGTCATCCGACTCATCCACGGCCTGTTGTGGCGCCCACGCGCCCAGGCCATCGGCCAGGTCGCGGTGCGCCGGATCAAAAAACGGCAGTGCAAACTGCGTGACGCTCGCCGCCATCCTAATCTCCACCAAACACGGGTTTTTGCTTCGCGGCAAAGGCCTCGTAGGCACGCCGGAAGTCCTGGGTCTGCATACAAATCGCCTGTGCTTGCGCCTCTGCCTCCACCGCCTGTTCGATCGTCATGGCCCATTCCTGCTGCAACATGGTCTTGGTCATACCGTGTGCGAAGGTCGGTCCGGCCGCCAGCTCGGCGGCCAGCGCATGCGCCCTTGGCAACAGGTCGGCGCTGTCATGCAGGGCATTGAAGAAACCCCAGGCCAGGCCCTCCTGGGCGGTCATGGCGCGGCCGGTAAAAAGCAACTCGCTGGCGCGACCCTGGCCGATCACCCGCGGCAACAAGGCACAGGCGCCCATGTCGGCCCCGGCCAGGCCGACGCGGGTGAACAGGAACGCGGTTCGGGTGGCTGGACTGGCAAAGCGCATATCGCAGGCCAGCGCCATCATGGCTCCGGCGCCGGCACAGATGCCGTCGATGGCACCGACCACCGGTTGCGGGCAATTGCGCATGGACTTGATGAGGTCCCCGGTCATGCGGGTGAACTCCAGCAACTCGGGCATGCTCATTTTCGTCAGCGGCCCGATGATTTCATGTACATCACCGCCAGAACAAAAGTTGCCCCCGGCCCCTGTGATGACGACGACCTTGACGTCAGTGCTACGGCGCAGTTGCTCGAACAGCGCACCAAGCTCGGCATAGGAGTCGAAGGTCAGCGGGTTCTTGCGCTCGGGGCGATTCAGCGTAATGGTTCCCACCGGGCCATCACAGTGC
>JAJAZK010000202.1 GCA_026785765.1 Rhodoferax sp.
GGATACGCGGGTCGTTTGCCAGGTCGGCGTTGCGCACCATGGCGCCAATGCGCAGGCCGCCGTCCGCCGTCGGCTCTGTGCGCGCCAGGTCGAGGCGGGTGATGTCGATCAGATGCACCGGCACTTCAATCTGCAGCTTCATCAGGTCGAGCAGATTGGTGCCGCCGGCGATGAACCTGGCGTGCGGACGCGCAGCGGCGGCGGCCGCGGCGTGAGGCGTGGTCGGGCGTTCATAGGTGAAGGCCTTCATGCTTTTGCTCCCGCCACGTCTCTGATCGCAGCCACGATGTTTGGGTAAGCGCTGCAACGGCACAGGTTGCCGCTCATGCGTTCGCGGATTTCTTCGTCGCTCAATCGGATGGCCGAGGCAGCCAGATCCACCGTCACATGGCTGGGCATGCCGACGCGCGCCTCGCCCAACATCCCCACCGCCGAGCAGATCTGGCCCGGTGTGCAATAACCACACTGAAAGCCGTCGTGTCGCAGAAAGGCTTGCTGCATCGGGTGCAAGTCTGTGCCTTGGGCGAGACCTTCGATGGTGGTGATTTCCTGGCCGTCCAACATCACCGCCAGGCAAAGGCAGGCATTTGCGCGGCGACCGTCGATCAACACGGTACAGGCCCCGCACTGACCGTGGTCGCAGCCCTTCTTCGTCCCGGCCAAGTCAAGGTGCTCCCGCAGCGTGTCGAGCAAAGTGGTGCGGGTGTCCAGCGTCAGCTGGTGGGTCTGACCGTTGATCTGCAATTGCACCGGCATCGACTGCGGCGACAAGTTGGGCGGTCCCAGCGGCACGCTGGAGTCACCCGCCATTTGCGCGGGAAGCGCACAACCACTCAAGGGCGAGAGGGCCAAGGCCGTGCCGACCAGCGACGCGCCTTCCAGCACATGGCGACGCGAGAGCCCCGCCACGGCATCGGACTGCGACGCCGCGTTCATGCCGTGGGTCCCAGCGCGCATCGGCCTGCCGCAGCAGCAGTGACCGCCATATCCACTGGACGGCATCCACACAAGTCAAGCCAGGTCAGATCCAGGCCCGGAAATACCACGCTGGCGGTGGGACAAATGTCGCGATAGATCAACATGTTGGTTTCATCCTTCTTCAGTGTCCAGAGATCCCGGATTCGTTACGGTGGTGGACGGGTAGAGGGTTGGCGATGAGATTTCGATTGGGCAAACGATTGGGCTTAGAGCCTTGCTAAGCGTCTGTGCGGCATCGAACATAAAGAGTGTGCGTTGGGTCTCGACCGTCAGGCCTTTTTCTTGCCGGGCATCTCGGCGGCCGAATTTTGCGATGTGGACTTTCCCCCCTTTTCGCGGCGTGCGGCCTTGCTCCTGGGCTTGCTCCTCGCAAGACTGGCGGCCAGCAGTTCGGTCAGGTCCACGACATTGCCGCTGCCCATCTCGGATGGCCTCTCCTCCAGCGGCGTGACGGTCTCGGTCTCGCCGGCCGCTACCTTCTTGGTCACCAGTGCCTGAACAGCCGCGCTGAACTTGTCGGTGTAGGCCTGCGCGTCCCATGGACCCGTCATGTCGCTGATGAGCTGCTCTGCCATCTTCAGCTCGGCAGGCTTCAGGCCGGCGGCGGTCCTGCCCGCGGCAGGAAGTTTGAGTTCATCCAGCGCTCGTATCTCACTGGCCCAGCGGATCGTGTTGAGCACCAGCGCAGCGCCGGTTGGCACCAGCGCCGCGAGGTGCTCCTTGGTGTGCATCACGACGCGCGCGATGCCGATGACGCCGGCCTCGAGCATCGACTCGCGCAGCAGGGCGTAGACCTTCTCGCCTTTGCCGATAGGTTCCAGGTAATAGGGTGTCTCCAGCAGCGTGAACGCTATCTCGCTGGCCTTGACGAAGGATTCGATCTCGATGGTCTGGGTCGACTTCGGATACGCGGCCTTGATCTCGTCTTCGCCCAGGATCACATAGTCGCCATCGTCCTGCTTGATGCCCTTCACGATGTCGTCGCCCTGAATCTCTTTGCCGGTGCGCTTGTTCACGCGCTTGTAGCCCACCGGGTCCATCGAGCGCTTGTCGAGCCAGTCGAAGTCGATGCCGACCTCCCGTGAAGCCGGGTACAGGGCCACAGGCACATGCACCAGGCCGAAGGTGATGGCGCCTTTCCAGATCACGCGCGGCATTTGAACTCCTTGAACGGCGCTGTGCCGAAGGTTGATGGTGAGAGGCGCGTTGACCGTGGCACGGCTTTCACGAGGCGGGTTTCGATGTTCGGGCGCGCGTGGCGGCGGATGACCCGGATGCAGCCAAGTTGTATCCCAGGGTCGCCATCGCAGCCGTCAGACTGCGCGCCGCCTTGGCGTAGGCGTTCCAGGGTTCATTGCAAGTGTCCAGGCGCTCGTGCACCGTCTTGACGGTCCAGTGGTCGCCACCGCGCAGCAACGGCAGTTCGCTCCAAGCGACAGGTACCGAGATACCCAGCCCTGGCCGGGCCCGCGCCGACCAGGCGCAGACGGTGGTGGCGCCAAGGCCGTTGCGCAGGTAGTCGATGAAAATCTTGCCGGCCCGGTTCTTCGGGCCGCTTTTGGCCACGAAGCGCTGTGGAATCGTCCGGGCCATGTGCAACACGATCGCCTGCGAAAACCCCTTCACGGTGTCCCAGTCGTGCAACCTGCGCACCGGCACCACGACATGCAGGCCTTTGCCGCCGCTCGTCTTCAGGAACGATGGCAAACCGAGTTGCGCCAGGAAGGCGCGTACCAGCTGCGCCGCCTCCTGCATGTGCGCCCAGGGAACGGACTCGCCGGGGTCGAGGTCGAACACCATGCGGTCCGGGTGCTCGAACCACGCGCTGCTGGTGTTCAGCGTGTGGAACTCGACCACATTCCACTGCGCAGCGGACAACAGGCCCTGGGCGCTGACAACCTCCAGCAGCGCCGGATGGCTGTTCGTCAGCGCCGGGTCGAGCGGGCCGATCTGGCGGATGCCGGGAAGCTTCCCGGTCTCGGCGTGTTTCTGGAAGAACAGCTGACCGTCAACGCCGTCGGGCGCTCGGACCAGCGACACCGGGCGACCCTTGAGGTGTTGCATCATCAGCTTGCCGACGACATCGTAGTAGCGAACCAGGTCGAGCTTCGTGGTGCCGGTGCGGGCGTCGATCACCCGTTGCGGATTCGTGATCTGCGGATACCTGGACATCTTGTGCGCCGGTGTTCGGCCGGGGGTCGAAACAAGCCTTGCGGTATTCACATGCAGCGCCTTCTCACGAACGATGGCCCTGGCGTCCTTGTCGGTTCGCAACCCGCGAAACACGGCATGGCGGATGTGGGCAGCACGCGTCCAGGCTCCAAAAGAGACCTCGACGACCAACGTCGGCGCGACCCAGCGGGGCTTGCCTTTGATCTCCGCGCGGGCGGCGAACGGACTTTTGGTGCGACCCTGCGCGGAAAGCGTTCTCGTCAGCTCGGTCAGGGTCCGTTGATCGAACCCGCTGCCGACGTTGCCGGCGTACTGCAGTACGCCTTGGGCGTCGTGCACCCCCAGCAGCAGCGAGCCGAAGCCGGTGCGTGTGCCTTGCGGGTCGGTGTAGCCACCAATGACGAACTCCTGGCGCAGACCGCACTTCAGCTTGATCCAGTCCACAGACCGTGAGGACTGGTAGCGGGAACTGCGCCGCTTGGCGATGATGCCTTCCAGCCCGAGCTTGCAGGCCGAGGCGACAATTTCGTCAGGCGCAGCGTCGAACGCCTCGCTGAACCGCACCCGCTCCGACGGCGCCGATAACAACAGGTCCTTGAGCACGGCGCGGCGACGCTCCAGGGGCAGCGCGCGCAAATCGTGACCATCGAAGTACGGCAAGTCGAACAGATACAGAACGACCTCGTCCGTGTTGCCAGTGTCGAACGCCTGCTGCAGCGCGCCGAAGTCAGGGATGCCGGCCTCGTTGGGAACGACGATCTCACCGTCGAACCAGCCGGGCGGCCACTTCAGCCCGTCGATGACCTTCTGCAACGGGCGAAGTTTGGCCGTCCAGTCGCGTCCGTTGCGGGTAAAGAGCCGGGCCTTGCCGTGCTCGACGCGCACCAGCATCCGGTAGCCATCGAACTTGATCTCGCAGAGCCAGTCGTCAGCCGGTGGGGGTGGGCGCGCTGCCAACGTGGCAAGTTGCGGTGAAAGTTGGTCAGGCAGTGCCGCTGCGACGCCCATTGACGCCATGGCATCCGGGGACTTCGGCAGGGCAACCGCGGCGCGCGGCAGACCCAGCCCGTTCACGCTGCCCGGCAATGCGTCGACCACGCTGTAGTCGGCCGATGCGCGGGCACAGGCATCCTTCTCCTTGATCAGCAGCCAGGGAATCTGCTTTTCGCCTTTGCCCTTCATGCGCACTAGCACCCACTTGCCACACAGCTTGTGGCCCTGCAACTCGAACTTCAGGTTGCCGTCGCGGTAGGCCTGCAGCGGATCGTTCAGCGGTGTCCAGCTGCCCGCATCCCAAATGATGACCTTGCCAGCACCGTACTGCCGGGCAGGAATGATTCCTTCGAAGGCCGCGTAGGCAATTGGATGGTCCTCGACCTGAACGGCCATGCGTTTGACCGTCGGGTCCAGGCTTGGGCCTTTGGGCACGGCCCAACTCTTCATCTGCCCGTCCAGTTCCAGCCTGAAGTCGTAGTGCAGGCTGCTGGCCCAATGCTTCTGGACCACAAAGGTCAAAGGCCCGTGGCCGTTTGCGGCGACCCCCTCCTGTTGCTGCGGTTCGGGCGTATGGGCAAAGTCGCGCTTGGCTTTGTAGGAATGAAGCGGGTCGACGGGCCGCTGTTGCGCCGGCGCTCGGGAATTGCGCACGCCGCGCCCTTCACCGTTTGCCGCCTGATCAGATTCAATGCGTTTGATCACAAGCCGGATCGTCGGTCCGAGCCCTGCGGGTGGTCTGTGCGCTGCCAGACACTGACCGGACCGGCTGACCTTCCTTCGCGAGTAACCCATCGGCACTGCGACCGTAACCTTGCCTGCGTACTTTTTACATAGTCATGCGGCTTCATACGCGCTTGAGCCTACTTTGGATAAACCATCAGGAGGCATGCCGCTACTTACCACCGACACGGGCTTCTATCGTCACTACTTCGAAGGGCTGCGTGTGCCCAGCCCCTGAGTGCGCGCCGAGCGCCGCCGTTGCCAGGCCCGGCAAAGCAC
>JAJAZK010000203.1 GCA_026785765.1 Rhodoferax sp.
CAACAGGACCATGACCAGCACGCCGATCAGGAAGACTGCCGCCAGCGCCGCTGCTCCGTCATACAAGGCGTCCAGGCACCTGCGCATGGTGAGGCGGCGATCCATGGTCAGGGTTTGAGGAACGCGTCGACCAGGCTCTTGCCTTCGGCCCCGGACTTCTGCAGCCACTCCGTCAACATCACGTCACCGACTTTCTTCATGTCACTCTTGAGCTGCGCAGAAGGCGCGATGATGTTCATGCCGTTGGCCTTGAGTTTGTCCAGCGATTCAGTATTGGCGCGCTTGGAAGCCGCCAGGCCGCGTACTTCGGCGTCGGCGCCCGCCTTGAGCAGGGCGGCGCGGGTCGGCGCGTCGAGTGCGTCGAGGGCGGCCTTGTTGACGATGACCAGGTTTTTTGGCAGCCAGGCCTGGGTGTCGTACCAGTTCTTGATGTGTTCGTAGGTCTTGGAGTCGAAGCCGGTGGAGCCCGACGACATATAGGACTCGACGACACCGGTGGCCATGGCCTGCGACAACTCGGCGGCCTGAATCGTCACTGGCTGCGCGCCTACGAGTTCGGCGATGCGTGCGGTCTGCGGGTTATACGCGCGCCACTTGACGCCTTTGAGGTCGGCGGCGGAGTTGATCGGCTTTTTGACGTAAATGCCTTGCGGTGGCCATGGCACTGCGTACAGCGGAACCATGCCCTGTTCGGCGAGTTTCTTCTCGAACATCGGCTTT
The DNA here is from genome assembly GCA_026785765.1 of Rhodoferax sp. Classification (GTDB taxonomy): domain Bacteria; phylum Pseudomonadota; class Gammaproteobacteria; order Burkholderiales; family Burkholderiaceae_C; genus CAISIP01. Next base: position 721 of record JAJAZK010000203.1, read on the forward strand.
TGCACCTTCCACAACTTCACTGCCTCGTCGTAGCTGTCGGCCAGGAAGGGCAGTGCGTCAGCCCCGAAAATGTCCCATTCGTTGCTGAAGTTGGACACCAGGATCTCTCCGATCTGCGCTTGTCCGCCTTGCACGGCGCGCTTGATCTCGGGCGCCTTGAACAAGGCGCCGTTCGCATGCACAGTAATCTTGAGTTTGCCGCCGGTAGCCTTGTCGACGTCGTTGGCGAATTCGTTCAGGTTCAGTGTGTGGAAGTTGCCCGCCGCGTAACCTGCGGGCAAGTCCCATTTGGTCTGGGCCTGGACGGCGCCTGTCAGCATTCCGAGCGCGCAGGCGAGGGCGGTAGTCAAGGTGCGTCGTGTCAAATTCATGGTCAACTCCTGGTTCAGATGGTGGATCGGTGCTGCAGTGGTTCAAGCATAAGTCGTACCAGGCCTGCCGACCGGCTCGGGACACCATGGTTTTCCCGCATGCCCGGTGCGGCTGTGCACGACGCTTGAAGTTTAGGAACTAGTTAGGTAAAGTGTCAACAAATCATCAACGTTTTATACCTAAATCAGGGAAATCCCTATGCCGAAGTGTGTCCGTCCGGTCGCGCCCGACAAACCGGCGCGCGCCATCGTCTCGTCATCCCATCTGGTGTCGGAACGTAGCCAGGAGGCGTCGGAGTTCGAATTTGGCCTGATCGTGGCCTGGAACGCGTTTTCGCGCTGGGCCGTGCGTTGCATGGCGGCCGCTGGCGTGCCCGACCTCACCATCACCGACGTGCTGATCCTGCACCACGTGAACCACCGGGCGCGCAACAAAAAACTCGCCGACATCTGTTTTGTGCTGAATTACGAGGACACCCATGTGGTGGCCTATTCACTCAAGAAGTTGGTGGCGGCCCAATTGGTGCACGCGGAGAAGGTCGGCAAGGAGGTGCTTTATGCGCCCACGGCCGATGGTGAGGCCGTCATAACGCGTTACCGCGACCTGCGTGAGCAGTGCCTGGTCCGCAACCTGGATGCAAGCATGAACGACGACATTGGTGACAGCGCGCGCATCTTGCGCAGCATGTCGGGCCAATACGATCAGGCAGCGCGCGCCGCCGCTTCGCTATGACCGCCATGCAGGAAGCCCTGCAGCATCCCCCGCCTGCACCCCAGGGCCGGCGCTGGCAGTTCTGGGTCGACCGCGGCGGCACGTTCACCGACGTGGTTGGCAAACGGCCCGACGGTAGCCTGGTCGCGCACAAGCTGCTTAGTGACAACCCGGAACACTACAGTGACGCCGCAGTCACCGGAATCCGCCATCTGCTCGGGCTCGCTGCCGGGGCGCCGGTCACGCTGGAGCTGGTGCAATGTGTGAAGATGGGTACGACGGTTGCCACCAACGCGCTGCTGGAGCGCAAGGGTGAACCGACGCTGCTGGTGACCACACGCGGTTTTCGCGACGGGCTGCGGATTGCTTACCAGAACCGGCCACGCCTGTTCGACCGCCGCATCGTGTTGCCCGAACTGCTCTACAGCGCCGTAGTGGAAGCGCAAGAACGTGTCGGCGCGCACGGCGCCGTGTTGCAGGCGCTTGATGAGATTGCCCTGCGCGCCGATTTGCAGAGTCACCATGACAAGGGTTTGCGCAGCGTCGCGATCGTGTTCATGCACGGTTACCGCTACGTGGCGCACGAGACGCTGGCGCAGCGCATTGCCCGGGACGTCGGGTTCAGCCACATCAGCGTGTCGCACGAGGTCAGCCCGATGATGAAGTTCGTCAGCCGCGGCGACACCACGGTAGTCGACGCCTACCTGTCGCCGATCCTGCGCCGTTACGTGGACCAGCTGGCCGCCGAGATGCCAGGGGTGCCGCTGTTTTTCATGCAGTCGTCGGGCGGCCTGGCCGATGCCCAGATGTTTCAGGGCAAGGACGCGGTGCTCAGCGGTCCGGCCGGCGGCATCGTCGGTATGGCCCGCACGGCGGCGATTGCCGGGCAGGAGCGGGTCATCGGTTTCGACATGGGTGGTACGTCGACCGACGTCTCACACTATGCAGGCGAGTTTGAGCGCGAGTTCGAAACCCAGGTGGCGGGGGTGCGCATGCGCGCGCCGATGATGGCCATCCACACGGTGGCGGCCGGTGGCGGTTCGGTGCTGGGCTTTGACGGCGCCCGCTTCCGGGTCGGTCCGCACAGCGCCGGGGCCAATCCTGGCCCGGCCAGTTACCGCCGCGGCGGGCCCTTGACCGTAACCGACGCCAACGTATTGGTGGGCAAGATTCAACCGCGCTACTTTCCGCAGGTGTTTGGCCCCCATGCGGATGAGCCGCTCGATGCTGGCGTGGTGCAGGCACGGTTCGACGAACTGGCGCAGCAGGCTGGTCGTGCGGCGGCCGACGTGGCCGAGGGGTTCATCCACATCGCCGTGCAGCAAATGGCGAATGCGATCAAGAAGATCTCGGTTGCGCGCGGGTATGACGTGACACGCTACACCCTGCAATGTTTCGGCGGCGCCGGTGGTCAGCATGCCTGCCTGGTGGCCGATGCGCTGGGCATGACGCGGGTACTTGTACACCCGTTGGCGGGAGTGCTTAGCGCTTACGGAATGGGGTTGGCGGACCAGACCGTGATTCGCGAACAGGCGGTGGAAACGGCGCTCATCGAGAACGCGCTCGGTGCGGTGGCGGCACAGCTGGACTCGCTGGCCGCTGCGGCGCGCGCCCAACTGGTCGCGCACCAGGATGGCGACGCCCTGATCAAGGTGCACCGGCGCATCCACGTACGCTACGACGGCAGTGATGCGGCGCTGGTCGTGCCCTTCGGCAGTCTGTCGGCCATCGTCGGGCAGTTCGAGGCCGCTTACCGCCGCCGCTTTGCGTTCCTGATGCAGGGCAAGGGCCTGGTGGTCGAGGCGGTCTCGGTCGAAGCCGTGCTAAGCGGTGACGCGCCGCAAGAGAAACACCATACCTTGCATGCAGCACGTGAGACGCCGCGCCGCGCCACGGTACCGGTGTATTGCGCCGGTCAGTGGCAGGACGCCGCGCTGGTGGTGCGCGAAGACCTGCGCCCTGGCGACGTGGTGCGCGGGCCAGCCATCATTGCCGAGCAAAACGCCACCACCGTGGTCGAGCCGGGCTGGGAGGCGGCGCTCACCACGCTCGATCATTTGCTGCTGGAACGCCGCGCAGCGCGCGAGGTGCGTTACGCCGCCGGTACCAGCGCCGACCCGGTGTTGCTGGAGGTGTTCAACAACCTGTTCATGAACATTGCCGAGCAAATGGGTTTGCAGCTGCAAAACACCGCCTATTCGGTGAACATCAAGGAGCGGCTCGACTTCAGCTGCGCCCTGTTCGACGCGCAGGGCAACCTGATCGCCAATGCCCCGCATATGCCGGTGCATCTGGGCTCCATGGGAGAGAGCATCAAGACCGTGGTGCGCGAGAACGCCGCGTGCATGCGGCCAGGCGACGTGTTCGTACTCAACGACCCCTACCACGGGGGAACCCATCTGCCCGACATCACGGTGATCACCCCGGTCTACCTGGACGGACGGGCGCTGTTTTACGTCGGCAGCCGCGGGCATCACGCCGATGTCGGCGGCACCACACCGGGCTCCATGCCGCCGTTCTCGACGCGCATCGAGGAAGAGGGTGTGCAGATCAACAACCTCAAGCTGGTCGATGCCGGCGTGTTCTGCGAAGCCGCCATGCTGGCCCTGCTGCGAGGCGGGCCGTACCCAGCGCGCAATCCGCAGCAAAACCTGGCCGACCTGCGGGCTCAGGTTGCGGCCAACGAGAAGGGCGCTCAGGAGTTGCGCAAAATGGTGGCGGAGTTCAGCCTCGACGTGGTCCAGGCTTATATGGGCCATGTACAGGACAACGCGGAGGAATCGGTGCGCCGGGTCATCCACCGGCTGCGCGACGGCAGCTTCACCCTGCCGCTGGACAACGGTGCGCAAATCCAGGTTGCTGTCCGAGTGGATACCGCGAACCGCAGCGCGGTGCTGGATTTCACCGGCACTTCGCCCCAGCAGAGTAACAACTTCAACGCGCCCACCGCAGTCTGCATGGCGGCGGTGCTGTATGTGTTTCGCACCCTGGTGGACGACGACATCCCGCTCAACGCGGGCTGTCTGAAGCCGCTCACCGTCATCATTCCGCCAGCCTCCATGCTCAACCCGGATCCACCGGCATCGGTGGTAGCTGGCAATGTCGAGACTTCAAGCTGTATCACCAATGCCCTGTTCGGGGCGCTCGGCGTGATGGCTGCCAGCCAATGCACGATGAATAACTTCACGTTTGGCAACGCTCGCCACCAGTACTACGAAACCATCGCCGGTGGCTCGGGTGCGGGCGAGGGCTTCGACGGTACCAGCGTCGTCCAGACGCACATGACGAACTCCCGGCTGACCGATCCGGAAGTGTTGGAGTTCCGCTTCCCGGTACTGCTGGAGAGCTACTGCATCCGCACCGGCTCAGGCGGCGCGGGCAAGTGGCACGGCGGTGATGGCGGCATCCGCCGACTGCGTTTCCTGGAGCCAATGACGGCCAGCATTCTGAGCAACGGGCGCGTCGCCGGTGCGTTCGGCATGGCCGGTGGCCACAGCGGCGCCAGCGGCATCAACCGGGTGCTGCGCTGCGATGGTTCTGCTCTGGAACTGGGCCACATTGGCCAGATTGAAATGGCCCCTGGCGATGTCTTCGAGATTCATACGCCTGGTGGTGGTGGCTTTGGGCGGCGCGCGCCAGCACGGGTGCTGGTGGTGGACGACGATCCATTTGTGCGCATGACGCTGTCGAAGTTGCTCACGCTCGAGGGTTATCAGGTGGCGGTGGCAGCGGACGGCCGCGCCGCCTTGCAGGCGTCCCTGCAGGATGCGCCGGACCTGATCCTGTCCGACGGCCACATGCCACACCTGTCCGGACTGGAGTTGCTGCGCGCTGTGCGTGCCAGCCCTGGCCTGGCGGCAACGCGTTTTGTGCTGCTCACCGGAGCGAGCGACCTGACGGATGCCGAATCGTCGTTGGTACCGGACGGCTTCGTCGCCAAACCATTTACCCGGGAGCGCCTGCTGGTGCAATTGCGGGATCTGGGGTTCTGAGCGCGTCCGAGGGCTGATACAAACGGTACACGGCCGACTTGCGCGACACACCGGGAGCCGCCCTGGCCAGCACAATTCCTCCAGTGCCGAAACACTGGCCAAGGAGTATTCTGCGATGACCACCAAACTGTTCCCCAGCCCGTCCGCACCGGTGTACACACCCTGCGCGGCAATGCAACGAATCGCTGCTCTGGCCAGTGATGCCAACAGTTCTCCCAAGGACTGGGTTGCGGTGCTGGGTAGTCTCCCCGACGTGAGCCACCGCATGTTGCAGATCATCAATGCCAGTTATTCCGCGCTGCCCAGCCGTATCGCCAGCATTCACCAGGCGGTCGTGTACCTGGGCTTCTACACGGTCAAGACGCTTGCAATGCGGCTGGCCTTGCACTCCGCGCCTGCTGTTGGCCGATCAGTCGGCCCGGTGGCATGAACCTGCCTCACTCCAGCACCAGCATGTAACCCAAGCCGCGCACGGTGCGCAGGAACTGTGGATTTTCCGGATTGACCTCAATCTTGCGCCGCAACCGCGTGACCCGCAGGTCGATGCTACGGTCGCTGCTGTCGTACTCGCGCTGGCTGGTGGTCTCGAGCAGCCATTCGCGCGTGAGCGGGCGATTCGGGTGTTTGCAAAGCAGTGCCAGCAGGTCAAACTCGGTTGTGGTCAGCGCCTCAGAGGTTCCGTCTGGCCCGACTAGCTGTCGCCGTTGCAAGTCCAGGCTGCAGCGTCCCAGACGCACCATGGCTGGCTCCAGCGGCACCGGGGCGGAGGCCGACGCCGGTTCTGGCACAGCGGTACGGCGCAGTACGCTCTTGATGCGGGCAAGCAGTTCGCGGGCATCAAATGGTTTGGTAACGTAGTCGTCTGCACCGGTTTCCAGCCCGACGATGCGGTCCACCGAGTCCGCCGCCGCCGTCACCATGATGATGCCAAGGCGCGGGTAATGCTCACGCAGCCAGCGCGCCAGCACGAAGCCGTCTTCGCCAGGCAAACCAATGTCGAGCAGCACGACGCGCGGAATTTCTGCGGCAAGCGCTTCACGCATCAGGGCGCCGTTGGAGACGGCGGCCACGCGCAGACCCTGACGCGACAGGTACTCGGTGAGGATCTGGCGTTGTGTGGCTTCGTCTTCCACTACCAGCAGGTACGGTTTTTCAATACTCACGAGGTCATGACACAGTTGTTCGTCGTAATTATGGCGGTGAATGCTGCGCACGATACAAACGATACAAACGGTCGCGGCGCGACTTGGAGCAGAAACAGCAGCCCAACACAATACCTGCAACCAAGGAGAAACCCATGTTTTTTGTACTCAGTCTGATGTTGGTCGTTGGAGCCGGCCTGATGGTCCTGGTGGTCGCAGCCACGGAATCGATTCAACGCCCGATCAGCGCCAAAGGCGCACCGGCCGGGCAGGTGTAAGCGCGGCTTTGCATTGCGGGCGGCGCCAAAGATACCGTAAGCTGTGGGCTCGACCAGACCCGTGGTCCGTTTGCGTGTCACCACCATGCTCCACAAAGACCCGTTTGCCAAGAACCTGAATTTGCCCGACCTGCGCTCGTCGCTGCACAAGCTGCAGCTGCGCGAACGGCATCTGGTGGGCTTGCTGGGGTCTGCGCCCGACTCGGTGTTGGGAATGGATGCGCAAGGCATGGTTACCGACTGGAACCCGGGCGCAGAACGCATCCTCGGCTGGTCCCCTGAGGAAGCCATTGGGCGACGTCTGTCCGAACTCATCGTGCCTCTGCACTACCGCCAGGCGCATGAAGAGGGCATGCGGCGCTACCTGCAAACCGGGCAGTCGCGCATGCTCAACCGCATCATCGAGATCGAGGCGCTGCGCAAGGACGGAACCGAGATTCCGGTCGAGTTGTCGATCTGGGCGATTGGCGCTGATGGCCGACAGGGTTTTGGGGCGTTCGTGCGCGATGTGTCGGAGCGCTACCTGGCCCAAGAGTCCTTGCGCCGCTCCGAGGAGCGTTACCGCTCCGTTGTGGAGCACTTGGGCGAAGGCATGGTGGTGATACAGGACGGCGTGATCGTGTTCGCCAATCCCCAGGCCGGCGGCATCCTGCGCCTGCCACCAGCGCAGTTGCCGGGAATGCGCAGTATCGATCTGCTGCACCCCGATGACCGGGCCGGTGTGGCCGAACGCCTGGCACGGCGCCAGGCCGGGGACGATCTCTCCGTAAAGACCGAAATCCGGCGCCTGGATGCTGACGGTGGCGTGCGCTGGTTGGAGACCCACTCCACCAATGCGAGCTGGGAGGGACGTCCGGCGACCATGTCATTTTTTTCCGACACCACCGAACGCAAGGCGATTGTCGAAGCGCTGCACCGTTCCGAGCAGCGCTACCGGGCCGTCGTGGAACATGTGGACGACGGTATGGTGGTGGTGCAGGACCAGCGATTCGTCTTCGTCAACCCGCGCGCGGCCGAGCTGACCGAGATGAGCGTCGAGGACATGTTGCGCGAGGGGTACCTGCACCGGGTCCATCCCGACGACCGGGCCATCGTTGATCAACGTCGGCGCCGCCGGCTGGCCGGGGAAGAAGTTCCGAACCGCTACGAGATCCGTTTGCTCCTGCCCAGGGCGGGTGTGCGTTGGATCGATATCGGTGTCACCATCGTTCCCTGGGATGGTGCTACGGGCACGCTGACGTTCTTTTCGGATGTCACCGACCGCAAGGCGCTGGAGGCGCGCCTGAAAAGTACTTTGCAGGAGCGTGAGACCATTTTGCAAAGCTCCATCGTCGGGATCGCGTTCCTGACCCCTGACGGACGTTTCCGTTGGGCCAATGATGCGATGCTGCAGATATTTGGAGCCGACAATGACCAGGCCAGCCTGGCGTCCATCGAGTCGCTTTACGAGTCGCGCCACCAGTACCTGCAGATCGGCGGGTTGGTGGCTGACTGCATCAGCCGCGGCGAAGCCTTCGAAACCGAGTTGCGCATGCGCCGACTCGACGGCACCCTGTTGTGGGCCTCGTTGTCGGGCAAGGCGGTGAACCAGTTCGACCTGAGCCAGGGCACGGTCTGGGTGGTAATGGACATTTCGCGGCGCAAGGAGCTCGAAGAAACGTTGCAAAAGACTTCGTCGGAGCGCGAAGCCATTCTCAACACGGCGCTGGTAGGAATCGTGTTGTCGGTGGCGCGCCGCCATGAGTGGGTGAATGCGAAGTATGCCGAAATGGTGGGGTATACGCGGGAGGAGCTGATGGGCGAGTCATCCAAGCGCGTCCATCCGGACGGACAGTTGTGGGAGCGCTTGGGAATCGAACAATATCAGTCGCTGGAGGCCGACGGCAGCTTCAGCAACGAGCGCCAGCTCAGGCGGCGCAATGGAGAGGTATTATGGGTACAAATGGCGGGGCGCTGCGTGCGCGACCGCGATCCCGATTCGGGTGTGATCTGGACCTTTCTCGACATCACCGAACGCAAGCAAGCCGAGGACGACACACTTGCGGCGCTGCGCCGGCAACGCGAGCTCAATGAGCTGCGTTCACGCTTCGTGTCCATGACCAGCCACGAGTTTCGCACGCCGCTGGCCAGCATCCTGTCCTCAGCCGAACTCCTGAAGGACTACGGTGAGCGATTGCCGGCAGAAGAAAAAGCGCAGATTTTCCAGACCATCGAAAGCAGCGTACAGCGCATGACTGGCATGCTCGAGCGGGTGTTGCAAATTGGCCGAGCCGAAGCACGCATGCTCGATTTCAAGCCGCTGTCCATCGATCTGGTTGGCCTTTGTCGCACTTTGGTGCAAGAGGTCCTGACCGAACATCCCTCTGCAGCAGACCGGATCGCCGTCGAGTTTCCGCCAACGCCAATTGTGGGGCGCTTTGACGAGAAATTGCTGCGCCACATTGTGGTCAACCTTCTGTCGAATGCGATCAAATACTCTCCAGGCGGCGGTGCCATCAGGCTGCGTCTGGCTGCGCACGCCGGACA
>JAJAZK010000204.1 GCA_026785765.1 Rhodoferax sp.
CTCGCTGGCAGTGGGCGAAAGGCGGAACTTCTGTTTTGCCACGCGCGCGACATGGACCGCGTGGCGCGCCAGGCGGCGCACACTGCCGCACAACATGCCGGTGCGGTAATTGCAGTGGGCGGCGACGGCACTATCAATACGGTGGCACGGGCAGCCCATGCAGCCGGATGCGCCATGGGTGTCGTTGCGCAGGGCACCTTCAATTACTTCGCCCGAACCCACGGTATTCCGGCTGCGCCAGCCGAAGCGGTCGGGCTTCTGCTGGACGCGGTGGTGCAGCCGGTGCAGGTTGGGGCCATCAATGACCACCTTTTTCTGGTCAACGCCAGTGTCGGGCTGTACCCGGACCTGCTGCAGGATCGGGAGGCTTTCAAGCGCCGTTTCGGCCGCAGCCGCTGGATGGCGTTTGTGGCAGGTTGTGCGACCTTGCTACGCGCCCAGCGCAGTCTGCGCATGCACATCGAACTCGGTGGCACCGAGCGTGATATTCGGGCGTTAACGCTGTTTGTCGGCAACAACCGGCTACAACTGGAGCAACTTGGAGCGCAGCCGGAGGATACCGTGGCTGGCACTCCTGGCGCTGGCAGCATCGCCGCCGTGATGTTGCGACCGGTCGGCACGCTGGCGATGCTCCGGTTGATGCTGCATGGCGCACTGGGCACTCTTGGCGAACACAACGGGGTGGAGCGTTTCGAGTTTCACCAGCTCGTGCTGCGGCCGACACTGGCGCTGGGTCGCCAACGCGTAAAGGTGGCTTTCGATGGCGAAGTGGCCATGCTGCAAACGCCATTGGATTTCCGGATTCTGGCCCGGCCGCTGTACCTGATGCAGGCACGCCCGCCGTCCGATCCCGCACTGGCAATTGCATGACGGTGTTGCTGCATATCTCCGATACCCACTTCGGTACCGAGCAGCCGCTGGTGCTGCAGGCGCTGGTCGAATGGGCACAACTGTGCAGACCGGATCTGGTGGTGCTGTCTGGCGATATCACGCAGCGTGCACGCCCCGGGCAATTCCGCGCGGCGCGGCAGTTCGTCGATCGGCTTGGGGCACCGGCTCTGGTCGTTCCCGGCAACCATGACATTCCCCTGTTTGATCTGGGCGCGCGGACGATGCACCCCTATGCGCGTTACAGCGCGGAGTTTGGTGCGCTGCTCGAGCCGGTTTTGTCCCTGTCCGACCTGCTGCTGGTGGGCGTCAACACGACGCGCGCCTGGCGCCACAAAAACGGCGTCGTGTCGGCGCAGCAGGTGGAGCGGGTGGCGCGGCTGCTTGGCGCCGCCAGCCGGGAGCAGTTGCGCGTGGTCGTGGTGCATCAACCGCTGGCGGTGACGCAGGCCGCCGACTTGCCGAATGTGTTGCACGGGCATAGCGCGGCGCAGCGCGCGTGGGCCGCGGCTGGCGCCGATCTGGTGCTGGGAGGCCACATCCATTTGCCCTACGTGTTGCCGCTGTCCGGTCTGGCGCGGCCAATGTGGGTGGTACAGGCTGGTACGGCCATTTCATCGCGGCTACGTGCGGGTGTTCCCAACTCGTTCAATCTGTTGCGCTGGGGTGGCGCCGCCGCCGCCGACGCGGACCGTACGCCGGACCAGCACATTGGCAGTTGCAGCGTCGAACAATGGGACTATGCGGCAGCTCGGAATGCCTTTGTCAGCGCCCGGATTGCACGGGTGTTTCCGGCCCGCGGGTAAGTGCAGACAGTGTTGCGTGCCACGCTATGGGCTACAGTCACGGGACCATGTACTTGCCGGCGCAATTCGATTCCAAAGACCGCGCGCTGGCGTGTCGGCTCATGCGCAGCTACCCGCTGGCCAGCCTGGTGAGCGTGGACGACGCCGGCCTGCCCTTTGTCAGCCATCTGCCATTGCATCTGGAACAGCGCGAGGCCGCACTGGTCCTGCTCGGACATTGCGCGAAACCCAATGCCCACTGGCGCCTTCTGCAGCAGCGAGCGCAGGCGGTGGTGGTTTTTCTGGGGCCGCAGGCGTATCTGTCGCCGAGTGTGTACCCGGACCTGGCGCGGGTGCCGACCTGGAACTACCTCGCCGTGCATTGCACCGTGCAGGCCACGCTGGTGAACGAAACGCAGGACAAGGACCGCTTGCTGAAGAAACTCATTGGTGACCACGACCCGGCCTATGTCCAGCAGTGGATCGACCTGGGAACCGAGTACCAGCACAGGATGCTGGCCGGGATCGTGGCGTTTGAGCTGGAAGTGACTGGGTTGCTGTGCATGGTCAAGATGAACCAGCATAGGCCCGAGTCCCACCTTCGCATGCGCGCGCTGTACGCGGCGGGGGAGGCGAACGAGCGCGCACTGGTGCCGTGGATGGACCTGCTGGGTATGGGCCAGTTTCTTGCTACCAGCGGCGATTGATCGGATGGCGCCAGACCTGGACGAGGGATTCATGGCGCTCGCGCTGGAGCAGGCGCGGCTCGCCGGGGCGAGTGGCGAGGTGCCAGTTGGGGCGGTTGTGGTGTGGCGCGGCCAGATCATTGGCACGGGGTTCAACCAGCCGGTCACGCAGCACGACCCGACGGCCCATGCCGAGATCGTTGCGCTGCGCGCTGCCGCGGCATTTCGCGGCAATTACCGGCTTGACGACTGCACGCTCTATGTGACGCTGGAGCCCTGTGCCATGTGTGCCGGCGCCATCTTGCACGCGCGCCTGCAGCGCATGGTGTTTGCCGCGACCGACCCCAAGACGGGTGCTGCCGGGTCGGTGCTGAACCTGTTCGCGCAGCGCGCTTTGAACCACCACACCCAGGTGCGCAGCGGTGTGCTGGCGGAACCATCCACAGCCTTTCTGCAGGCTTTTTTTGTACAAAAGAGACAGGAGAAACCCATGCAGGCATGGCCTTTGCGCGAAGACGCGCTGCGCACACCGGAGCACCGGTTTGCCGACTTGCCCGGCTATCCCTGGACGCCGCACTTTGTCGATGACCTGCCAGCCCTGAACGGCTTGCGCATGCATTATCTGGACGAGGGGCCGCGCGACGCCGCTCGCACCTGGCTATGTCTGCACGGCAACCCGGCCTGGAGCTACCTGTACCGCAAGATGATCCCGCGCTTTCTGGCGGCCGGGGACCGGGTGCTGGCGCCTGACATGCCGGGTTTTGGCAAAAGCGACAAACCGAAAAAAGACGCGGCGCACAGTTTTACCTGGCATCGGCAGGTGCTCTTTGAGTTCGTCGAGCGCCTGGACCTGCACGGCGTGGCACTGGTGGTGCAGGACTGGGGTGGTTTGCTGGGCCTGACCTTGCCGCCGCTGGCGCCGCAGCGCTACCACGCCCTGCTGCTGATGAACACCATGCTCGCCACCGGTGAGGCGCCGCTGACCCCCGGGTTTCTGGCCTGGCGTGCGATGTGCGCCAGGACCCCCGATTTTGACGTGGCACGCCTGTTTGCGCGTGGCAATGCACAGATGGACGCGGCCGAATGCGCGGCCTACATGGCGCCGTTCCCGGACAGCGGTCATCGCGCGGCCCTGCGGGCGTTTGCCCCCATGGTTCCGGAGTTTGCGGATTCGGACGGAGCCGCCGTGTCGCGCGCGGCGCGTATGTTCTGGCAAACGCAGTGGTCGGGCAAGACCTTCATGGCGGTCGGCGCCCAGGACCCGGTGCTCGGGCCGCCGGTGATGGCGGCGCTTGCACAAACCATCCGCGGTTGCCCGGCGCCGTTGCTGTTGCCGCAGGCTGGGCACTTTGTGCAGGAACATGGCGAACTGGTGGCAGCGGCCGCGCTGGCCGCATTTGGCGAACCATAATCGATAGCTTCGAGCGCGGCACGTCAGGGAGCCATGAGCCACATCTATATTTATTCGCCGTCGAGCGCCCAGCGCGACAAAGCAGCGTTCCGCCAGGGCGTGGCCAGGCTGCGCAGCATGGGCCATGCGGTGGAGGTCGACCAGGACGCGCTGGCGACCCATACGCGGTTTGCCGGTGACGACGCGACCCGGCTGGCGGCGCTGCACCGCGCTGCGGCCAGTGGCGCCGATGTGGCCATGATCAGCCGCGGCGGGTATGGCTTGACGCGTATTCTGGGTGGCGTGCGTTTCAAGCAACTGGCAAAGGCGATTGACGCCGGAACGCAGTTTGTCGGATTCAGTGATTTCACCGCGCTGCAATGTGCCTTGTATGCCAAGACCGGAGCCATGAGCTGGATCGGCCCCGCCCTGCACGATGACTTCGGCAAACCCGAGCAGGTGGACGAGATCATGCAGGCCTGCTTCGACGACCTGTTGCTTGGCCGGGGAGAGGGTGCCGGTTGGCGTCTGCCGGTGCCGCCGCGCCGCCGCGTCGCGGCTGGCGCAACCGGGGACAGCGCCGCCGTGGTTGTGCAACGCCCGGTGCACAAGGCCGTGTTGTGGGGCGGCAACCTGGCAGTCTTGACGTCCCTGCTGGGCACACCATTTTTTCCCCTGGTCAAAGGTGGCGTGCTGGTGCTCGAAGACATCGCCGAGCACCCCTATCGCATCGAACGCATGTTGACGCAACTCTTGCATGCTGGCGTGCTGGGCCAGCAAAAGGCAATTGTTCTGGGGCAATTCACCCACTACCAGCTGGCGCCCAACGACAAGGGCTTTCGCCTGCAGACGGTGGTGGACTGGCTACGCAGCCAACTGACGGTGCCGGTGCTGATGAACCTGCCGATGGGGCATGTGCCGACCAAGGTTGTACTGCCGTTCGGCGGGTCTGTAGATTTGCTCGTTGACGGCCGCGATGCCTTGATCTATTGGGGCAGTTACCGCTGACGCAACCGCTTTCATTTTTGTTGCGGCAACATTGCCCCGGAGGCTTCCCACAGGCACTGCGTTGCGACCGCATCGGCGATATGCGGCGGCGACGAGGGCGCGTGAGGTCTCCAGCCCCAGTCCGGCGGCGCCACCGGTCACCATGGCATTCTTGCCGACTAGCGAAATA
>JAJAZK010000205.1 GCA_026785765.1 Rhodoferax sp.
CCCCTGGCGCAGCGCAATTGACGGCGAACCGGATCGGCGATGCCGCCCTGCGCCAAAAAGTGGCAATCCTGTCTAGGGACGCCGATGCAGCCCTGTTGGCCGTGCCGGGGTTTGATGCCGAGCCGGCGATTCAGGCGTTGCTGCGCCACTGCGCGCGCGAACACCCAGATGCCATCCGGATAGATGCACACGGTCGCGTCACTGCCATGCACTTGGGCTGGTCGCTCGATGGCATGGTTTTTTCAGGCAACGGCCCGGCCGACGTTGGCCAGTGCCTTGCCGCGATATCCGCGCCTTGGCGTCTGACCGCGCTGTTGTGCCTGGCTTTTGCTGAAGACTTCGCAGTGATCGAGGCCATTGGCGGACGGATCCCGTGGATGGCGGTTTGCCTTCCGTCGCAATGGGTGCCACGGGACAAACTCGGGCTTGAGTTCACCCAGGTGCATGCGCCGGTAGCAGACAACCAGACCTTGCTGGCGGCTGGGGATCATCTGGCGCGCCTGGTCACCGGGGAGCCACGCTGGGAGCGATTTGTCTGGACCATCACCCGCGCGGCGTCGCTGGATAACCATCCGTTGCGGGTGCCGAAACAGGAATGGCCCACCGAACATCAAGCGGATGCGCGGCAGCTCGCGGCAGCGGCGTTTTGGCGAACCGAGCGACAGACCTTCATCCCGCTACCGGAGCTTGGGCAAGCCCTGTTCACGATTCATGTGCAAGTGGAGCCGCTGGCGCAGGCTGTGAGCATGGCAACTCAGGCGCGGGCCCTGCATGCGGCGTTGGGCAGCATGTCACAAGCGGTGCTGGACTACCGTGGCCTGACACCCGCTCGCGACCGGCTGCTGCAGTGGCTGGAGGAACGCGCCGCCAGTGGTGGCGTGGCTTTTATTTCGTCCCCTGCTCCTTGAGCTCCAGCGCTGCCGCATACAGGCTGTTGCGCGGCTGGCCGCTGATAGTTGCAGCAAGCCGTACGGCGGACTTCAGCGGCAGTTCGGGTAGCAGCAAGGCGAGCACCCGGGTGTCGACGCCCTGTGGAGCAGATGCCTGCGCCGGATGCAGCACGACCACGAATTCGCCACGCGAGCGGTTGCTGTCTGCGGCAAGCCAGGGTGCGAAGGTTGCCGCCGGCATAGTTGTCACCGATTCGAATTGCTTCGTGAGTTCGCGCGCCACCGTCAGGGGGCGCTCGCCCAGTGCGGCTAACGCCTGTGCCAGGTCCCCTATACGGTGCGGCGCCTCCAGCAGCACCACGGCGCGCTGCTCGCAGGCGAGTGCCGCCACACTGGCTGCGCGTTCGCCCGCCTTGGCGGAGAGGAAGCCGACAAACACAAAACCATCTCCCTGGCCGTGTTCAACGCAGCCCGCCACGCTGAGCGCAGCCGTCACACTGCTGGCGCCAGGGATCGCGACCACGCCAATGCCGGCCGCGCGCACCGTTGCGACCAGGCGCGCGCCCGGGTCACTGATCGCGGGTGTTCCGGCGTCGCTGACATAGGCCACACGCTGTCCGGCGCGCAGCCGTGTGACCACGGTTTCAGCGGCTTCCTGTTCGTTGTGTTGCTGCAGCGCGAGCAGCCCGCCGCCCGGCCTGTCGATGCCGTAGGCGCGCAACAGTGCTTGCGTGTGTCGCGTGTCCTCACAGGCGACGGTGTCCGCCAGTTGCAGCACATGCAGTGCGCGCAAGGTAATGTCGGCCAGGTTGCCGATGGGCGTGGCGACCAGGTACAGCGCTGGCTGGGGATAATGTTGCATCGCCGCCGCATCGCGCGCGGCGCCCAGAGCGGGGGCATAGGATGGTGTCAATGCATGGTTCCGGTTTCAAGGCCCCTGGCGCCAGTGCCACAAGCAAGCAGGCTGGCGACGCCGCCGAAGATGCTGCCCTGCTGCACCTGCAGCGAGCCGGTCTTCGCCTTGTCAAGCGCAATTATCGAACGCCCGGCCGCGGTGGCGGGGAGATTGATCTGGTGATGCTCGATAAAGACGGAACCACCGTTTTTGTCGAGGTGCGTTCGCGCACTGGCGTCGACCATGGCGGCGCGGCCGCGAGCATCAGCGCGCGCAAGCGCCAGCGTATCGTGTTTGCGGCGCGGCATTACCTGATGCAGCTTCGCAGCATACCGCCGTGCCGCTTTGACGGCGTGGTGCGCGACCACGGCACGATCGAATGGCTGCGCGGCGCATTCGATGCCACCTGACCGCAAGCAGGAAAGCCTCCTTCACCCTTGCCCTACAGGTGGTTGCATGGGTGGGGGGTATCATCCGCCCCATGCTTGAGCAGCGAATCGAACAGCATTTCATTGACAGCGCAGACCTGAAGTACCAGGCCGCGCAGGTGCTGAGCAAACCGATTGCAGCGGCCGTACAAGCCATGATGGTGTGCGTCACCAGCGGCGGCAAGGTGCTGTCGTGTGGAAACGGCGGTGGTGCAGCCGCAGCGGCCCATTTTGCAGCGGGTTTTGTCGGCGGGTTCGAGCGTGAGCGCCCGGAACTCGCGGCTGTGGCGCTGGCGACCGACGGGGCTAGCGTTACCGCGATTGCCAACGAACATGCGTTTCGCGAGGTGTTCTCGCGTCAGGTGCGGGCGCTTGGCAGTTCGGGCGACGTATTGCTGGCGATCTCGGCAGACGGTCAGTGTGCGAACGTGCTGGAGGCGATTCTTGCTGCCCATGAACGCGAAATGGTGGTGGTCGGACTGACCGGCCATGGCGGGGGCAAAATGGCGCAGGCCTTGCGCGATACGGATGTGCATATCTGTGTACCGCATGACCGCGCTGCCCGGATTCTGGAAGTACAGATTCTCGCGTTGCACTGCATTTGTGATGCAGTGGACTCTCAGTTATTGGGTGAACAGGAGGAAACCACACCATGATTTTTCGTTCTGTCAGGCTTTGCGCTGCTGTTGTGTGGTTCGCTTGCCTTGGAGCCAGCTTGAGCGCCTGCGCGCCCATCATTCTTGGAAGTGTGGCGATGGGCACCCTGGTTGCCACCGACCGACGCACATCGGGAGCGCAACTGGAAGACGAGGGCATCGAGTTGCGCGCCGCCGGCCGGGTCCGTGAGAGCCTCGGTGAACGGGCGCGTGTGAGCGTCACCAGCTACAACCGCCAGGTGTTGCTCACCGGAGAGGTGTCCAATGCGCAGGACAAACAACTGGCCGAGCAGATCGTCTCGCGCGTGGAGAACGTGCGCGCGATCGTCAACGAACTCGGTGTGCTGGGCAACAGTTCACTCACGCAACGGTCTTCCGACGCATTGGTGACGGGCCGCGTCAAGGCTTCCATGGTGGACGCCAAGGATCTTTTTGCCAATTCCTTCAAGGTGGTGACCGAGCGTGGCACGACCTACCTCATGGGGCGGGTGACCCAGCGCGAAGCAAACCGGGCGACCGACATCACGCGCAGCACCAGCGGTGTGCAACGCGTGGTGCGGGTGCTCGAGATCATCAGCGAAGAAGAATTGCAGCGTACGCTGCCGCAAACCCCCGCCCCAGCTCGCGCGCTGCCACCCAAGACCTGAGCCGGGCGCGGTGCTTTACTTGAGCCGTTTGATCAGGCTCGAGGTGTCCCAGCGGCCGCCGCCGAGTTGCTGAATGTCGCCATAAAACTGGTCCACCAGCGCCGTAACAGGTACTCGTGCGCCATTGCGGCGCGCCTCCTCCAGTACCAGGCCCAGATCTTTGCGCATCCAGTCCACTGCAAAGCCAAAACTGAACTGGTCGGCCACCATGGTCTTGCCGCGGTTGTCCATCTGCCAGCTTTGCGCGGCGCCTTTGCCAATCACGTCGAGCACTTGCGCCATGTCCAACCCCGCCTTTTGTCCAAAGGCGATGGCTTCACCGAGGCCTTGCACGAGGCCCGCGATGCAGATCTGGTTCACCATCTTGGCCAGTTGGCCGGCGCCGCTGGAGCCCAGCAGCGTCACGGCACGCGAAAACGCCATCGCCACCGCATTGATGGCGTCGAATCCGCCCTGGGTACCGCCACACATGACGGTGAGCATGCCGTTTTGTGCGCCGGCCTGGCCACCCGATACCGGAGCGTCGACAAACTGAAAGCCGGCCAGTGCTGCCTGAGCCGCCAATTCCCGCGCGACACTGGCCGACGCCGTAGTGTGGTCCACAAATACCGCTCCCTGCGCCATGCCCGCAAACGCGCCATCGTCGGCGCGTTTGCCGTCTGCCTGAGTCTGCCCCATTGTCACGCTGCGCAGGTCGTCGTCGTTGCCGACGCAGCAGAACACGATGTCGGCGCCGGTGGCTGCCAGCCTGGGAGTTGAGGCACTGCGTGCCCCTTCGCTGGCGCCGTATTCCGTGCACCATAACGCGGCTTTGGCTGGATTGCGATTGAAAACCGTGACCTGGTGGCCGGCCAGTGCCAGATGCCCGGCCATGGGATAACCCATGACGCCCAAGCCGATGAAGGCGACCTTGCGCGGGGCAGTTGCGGAGTAGGTTTTCAGATTGGTACTTGCCATGGAAGCCTGGGAAATTCAGATTGGTCTTGGAAAAACCGCGCGCAGCCCTGTTGCCGCCGCAGTCCTTGTTCTAACCGATTGGCGGGCCACGCGCACCGTGTTAGACGATCGCAAAGTTTTCGGTACCGGCACTCAGGTCCTGGGTCCGGCCGCGCCGGCTGTTGAGTTTGATCTGCAGCCGCAGGTCGTTGAGTGAGTCGGCATTGCGCAGTGCCTCTTCGTAAGAAATGATGTTGTTCTCGTACGCGTCGAACAGCGCCTGGTCAAACGTCTGCATGCCCAGGTTGCGGCTCTTTTTCATGATCTCCTTGATCTCCGACACGTCACCCTTGAAGATCAGGTCCGAGATCAGTGGTGTGTTGAGCATCACCTCGACTGCCGCGTTGCGTCCCTTTCCGTCCTGCTTCGGGATCAGGCGCTGCGACACCAGCGCCTTGAGGTTGAGTGACAGGTCCATCAGCAGTTGCGTGCGCCGCTCTTCCGGAAAAAAGTTGATGATGCGGTCCAGTGCCTGGTTGGCGCTGTTTGCATGCAGGGTGGCAAGGCACAGGTGGCCGGTTTCGGCAAACGCCACCGCGTGCTCCATGGTTTCGCGGTCGCGGATCTCACCCATCAGGATCACGTCGGGGGCTTGGCGCAGCGTGTTCTTC
>JAJAZK010000206.1 GCA_026785765.1 Rhodoferax sp.
GCTCATGGCCTGGTCAGTGCGGCCACCTGGCTGCGAAGCTCTGGCAAATCAGCGTGAATCGTGTTCCACACCAAGGCATAGTCCACTTTGAAGTAGCCGTGCGCCACGCGATTGCGCATGGTGTACATCAGCGCCCATGGCACATTGGAGTGGGTATTCGCGAACGCTGCATGCAACTGTTCAATATTGTGAGCCGCCTCGCCCAGAATTTCGACATTGCGCACCACCGCGTCCTGGGTCTTTTCGTCTGCGAGAAACGCGGCTCAGGTCATACCGTCGACATAACGGTCGATGCGGTCTATTGCCCCCACGATATGTGCCAGATAGTCCATGACGCGCAAGGTGTCAGCCTTGCTCACCGGTGTGCCTTCGCCTTGATGGCTGCGGCGCAATGCGCGTTGGGAGCAGCCCGGTGGCTCATATTGCCTGCGCTTCGGCAAGCACCTGAGCCCGAAATTTGGCGGGTAAGCTTTTTGGGGTGAGCACATCCACTGCCACTTCCAGCAACTGCGCCAGCTCCAGCTGAATCTTGGCCATGTCCATCATCGTCGTCAACGTCGTGGGCTCAACCAGAATATCCAGATCGCTTTCCTCCGTGTCATTGCCGTGCACCACGGAGCCAAACACTCGAACGTTGGTCACCCGGTGGCTGAGGGCGATTCGGCGGATTGCGTCGCGGTGGGCCTGCAAGACGATAGAGGGGCGCATTCGTCTTTCTGCATGGAGGGACATCAACGTGGCTCTTTTATCACAAGTACATGGCATTGATCTGTCCCTGAACCGCTGCGAGAACGGGAATGTCAAACGCCTGGTTTTTGGCTGATCGCTGGTTGCCTGATGCTGTGCGACAGCGGCGCCTTGTGTGCGCCGGACTGCAGCGTGTTGCCATCCACCAAGGTGCCGCGCCCGATCTTCCCGCTGGACCAGGACATCGACATTACCGCCTGGAAACTCCGCCAGCAATCAAATCCAGACGTTTGATCAGGGGCACAGAACGTTCAGTGCAGGTCGTGTGCGATTGCCATTCGATGGTGCGGGTAGTAGCATTTGTGCGGTGAATACAGCAACGAAGCTGCTCGCCGCGATGCGACGGAATCCGCTTGACTGGCAACTCGCTCAGCTTCAAACCGTGGCAAAACAGCATGCTATGGATTGGCGGCTCGATGGCAGCAGCCATTAAGTGTTTTTGAGGGCAGACGGCAAAACCCTGCCAGTGCCTGCGCGCCGGCCCATCAAGCCGATTTATGTGAAGAAGTTTGTCGCCCTTGTCGACGGAGCATGACCTATGAGTAAGCTGGCAGACTATCCATTCGAGATTCGCCCACTCAACGCTGACGAGGGAGGCGGATTCCTGATTTCATACCCGGATTTCGCTGAATGTGTTTCCGACGGAGAGACCGTCAAAGAGGCGCTGAAGAACGGCAAAGATGCACTGAAAGCAACGCTTGTTGCGTTAAAGGGCAAGGGGTTCCCCGTGCCGGCGCCAAATGGCGGTGGCGTGGCGTCCGGCAAATTTGTTGCCCGTGTCCCCAAGACGGTGCATGCACAGCTCGCGACGCGCGCCAAGGCGGAGGGTGTGTCCCTGAATACGCTCGTCCTGACTTTCATCGCGCAAGGGCTTGGGCGTAAGGAAGGAAGGGCATAGCCATGAAGAAGCCGCCCGCACCGCCGACCGCCAGTTTCCACAGCCGACGATACACCGTCCTGCCACAATAGCTCTGGGCCGACTCGCCTCCCTTCACTGCACCGCAAAGGAAACACCCCATGGAAGCCCAGAGACTGCCGCTGCAACCAGGAGAGCCGGTACCTGCGTTCTCCCTGCCCTCGGCCAATCGCGAGGGCGCGGTCTCTCTTTCTGATTTGCGCGGCAAGCCATTCCTCATCGGTTTCTTTCGCGGGCTGCATTGTCCTTTCTGCCGCCGCCAGGTGGTGCAACTGGGTGCCATACAGCCCATATTGCGCGCGGCCGGCATCGAGACGCTGGCCGTGATCAACACGCCGGTCGACCGCGCCAAGCTGTATTTCCGTCACCGGCCGACGCAGGTGACGTTGCTGAGCGACCCGGACTGCAACACGCACCGTGCCTTCGGCGTGCCGCGCGCGGATATCCTGCCTGAGGGCAGCACCGAACAACCCAAATGGCCCTACAAGGCCGGCATGTCGGAGTTTCTGGCGTCGCGCATCAACCCGACGGGGGAGCTCGACGCGCCCGTGTTCCCGATGGACGCCAACGGGACCATGAACGCCAAAGATGGCTTCCAGATGGAAAAGGCCGATGACGAGATCCTGGCGGCCCACCCGACCCAGCTCGTCGGGCATTTTCTGGTGGACGCGGACGGCATCGTGCGCTGGGCGCAGATGGAAGCGCCCGAAAGCCCGAACGGCCTCTGCACGTTCCCGACCGGCGATCAGCTGATCGCCGCCGCCAAGAACCTGGTGCATTGACCCTTCAGAGGCGCAACGTTCGCCGCAGAAAGATCGGGCCTTCTCAGCAGAGGAAGGGCAGCACGACCAACGAATCGCGATCGACCCCGGCCCTTGCGCAGACTTCGTCGGCGCGAATGAAATAGGTTTCAGCGCGCGCGTCGTCTCCCTGGTCGAGATACACGGTCGCCATGCCCTCGTAGCAGGGAAACATCAGCTGGGGCTCGCCCATCTGCTCGGCCAGCTCCAGCGCTTCCTCGTAGTAAGCCAGCGCTTTGTCGGCATTGCCATGGCACTGGTGAATCTGCCCGAGAACGATCAGCGGCACCGCCAGATGGTCGATCTGGCCCAGCCGGCGGTCCAGGTCGATGGCGGATTGCGCAGCCTGCATACCCTCGTCATCGCAGCGTTGCGTGAGCGCGCAGTAGGCCACCGCAAGATTCGCATACAGGCGCGACTGGAAGCCGAAGTCGCCGATCTTCTTGGCGGTCTCCAGCCCCATCTGGCAGGTGGTGACGGCGCGCCCCGGGTCCAGCGTGGAATACAACACGCCGAGGTTGGCATAACTGCGGCACGCCACCTGCAGCAGGCCGGCTTCCTGCGCCACCATGGCGCTGCGCTCGATGTGCGTGACGGCTTCGGCGGAGCGGTCCAGGCGGGCCAGCGCAGCACCAATGGTGTTGAGCGCATGCGAAATCGCTGCCGCCGCCTCGCGGCTTGCAAGTGGGTCGTCCTGGCTGAGTTTTGCCGCGTGTTCAGCCTGCTGCAATGCGCGTTCGGCCCAATCCACCGCGCCCTGGTTGTCACCGGTTCGAAACGAGAGCCGCCCCATCTCCTGGCACAGATGGGCCAGCTCGATGTCGCAGGTTATGTCGTTTAAGGCCGCAGCGCCGTGGCCTTCGAGCAGCTTCAAGCCCTCGTGCAGGCAGGCGAAACTGCGCTCGCGCTCCCCGGCGTCCCAGTGCAGGCCGGCGAGCTTGCGTTGCATGCGGGCCTCGCGCACCAAGTCCCCGGTGGCGCTGGCCCACGCGAGCACGGCGTTAAATTGCGTGCGCGCCTGCTCGCGGCGACCGATGGGGCCCAGCAGGTCGCCCATGTACTCGCGGATGCCGCTGATGGCCGGGACGTCGTGCACGGCGTCGGCCTCCAGGATGCACAAGGCGCGCTCGTAGTAACGCAGCGCATCCTCGTTGGCATAGGTGCCACGGGCCCAATCGCCTGCGGACACCAGGTAGCGTGCCCCGCGTGTCTGGTCCTGGCCGCGGCTGAAGTGGTGGCACAGCGCATCCAGATCTTCCAGCCGCGTCGGGCTGGTGCCGCGCAGCTTTTCGAGGAAGGTGCCGGCACGCTGGTGCAGTTCGGTGCGCCGGCGCAGCAGCAAATTCTGGTACGCCACGTCGTGGGCCATGGTGCTGGCAAAGCGGTAGCGTTGCCCCGGCTGTTGCGCCTCTTGGGAGTTCCCCCCCAACTCGGCTTCGCCACGCCCCAGTGAGGCGGCCCGCACCGGCACCAGCAATTCGGTATCGCACAGCAGCGCCAGCATGGCCAGATCGCCGGCTTCCTCATCTACGGCAGCCAACAAGACGGACTCGAACTCCGGACCCAGGATGGCGGCGCTCTGCAGCGTGCGGCGCGCCCGCGCCGGCAGCCGGTCCACGCGCGACAGCAACAGCCCTTCAATGGAGGACGGCACCTCCACTGCGCCAGCCGTGCGCACACAGCGCCATGCGCCGGCATCCCGTGTCAAGACGCCGTCCGATATCAGCCCGCGCACCACCTCTTCGAGATACAGCGGATTGCCGCCGGCCTGGCGAACGATGCGCTCGTGCAGTTCCCGCTCTATCGGGTACGCGCGGGCGCCACCGAACAGCGCGGCCAGCTGGGCCTCGATCGCTGCATCCGCCAGCGGCGCCAGCCGCACGATAGTGTGTGCGGCCCGGCCAAAGTTGAGCGCGGCTGGGTCGAATGGCGGCCTGCCACTCAGCAGCACCAGCAGGGGGCGGTCACATAACCAGTCCGACAGCGTGTGCATGCCTTCGATCGACGCGGCGTCCGCCCACTGCAGGTCCTCGACCACCAGCGCCAACGGCCCCTGGGAAAGGCGGCGCTCCAGCACCGTACGCAGCGCCATGAAAATCTGTCGCTTGAGCCGCTCGGGTTCGACCTCGCTCAGACGTCCGATTGCCTGCAAGCCGAGGATGTAGCCGATGACCGGGACCACCAGCGCAATTTCCACGTCCTCGGCGCCGATGGCGCGCAGGCCTTGCTCGACCTTCAGTCGTGCGGCATCCAGCGAGTCGGTCACCGCGATGCCATAGGCTTCGCGGAACAGACCGGCGGTAACGCCATAGGGCCGCTGACCCAGGGGCGAACACACGACGCGGCGAACCGAGGCGTGGGCGAACTGGGTGCTGGAGACCATGCGCTCCAGCAAGGCGTCGACCAGCCGCGTCTTGCCCACACCGGCCTCCGCGATCAGGCTGATAACTTGCGCGCGACCTTCCTGCACGCGGCTGGCGGCATCCACTAACTGCGCCAACTCCGCATCCCGTCCCACCAGCGGGGAGCTCAGCCCATGCGCGGCGAGGCCGCGCAGGCTGTCTGGCCGGTCGTTGACGCCCAGCAGCCGATAAACCGCAAACGGCTCGGACTTTCCTTTCAGTGCGAGCGTTCCTCCGGATTCGAACGTGAACTCGCGCTGCGTGAGCTGGAAGGTCGCGCCACTCACCAGGGTCTCGCCCGCTGCTGCCGCAGACTGCAGACGGGCCGCCGTGTTCACGGTGTCGCCCGTCACCGCATAGGCCGAGTCCGCCGCCGATCCCAGTGTCCCGGCAACCACCCTGCCGGTATTGACGCCGATATGCAGGGTGAGCGGGTGGCCGAGCCGGTGGCGCCAACGGTCGCTCAGCACCGAAGCGCACGCATGCATTTCGAGCGCCGCGTGCAGGGCCCGTTGCGGGTCGTCTTCGTGCGCCACCGGCGCGCCGAAAACCGCCATCACCGCGTCACCGACGAATTTCTCAAGGAACGCGTCGAAGCGCGTTATCACCTCGCGCAGGGCGCCGAACAAGTCCGTCTGCAACGCGCGCACGTCCTCCGGGTCCAGCCGCTCGGAAATCGCGGTAAAACCAGACAGGTCGGCAAACAGCACCGTGGCCATTCGCCGATCAGCGTCCGCCACGATCGGGACAACGCGCGCAACCGGTGCGACAGGCGCGACCGGTGCAGCCGCCGTCAGCTTGTTGCCACAACCGGGGCAAAAAGCAAAATTGACGGATATGTCGAGTTGACAGAGCGCGCACTTCATCGTTCCATCGTACGCCATCGGGCGCATCCTTACGCACCTGGTGCCGCAGGTCCGGGCGCGGGCGCCAGGGGGCGCAGACCACCCGGTCGCGGCTCAACGGCTCCAGGCCGATCGGTCCAGCACCGCAGCGTTTGAAATTCCCAAGCTCGGGAGTTTTCCTGCGCTTCATGGTGGGCGGGATTGCTGCTGTTGCCAAGGCGATAGCGCGACGCGGCACGACTGGTTAGCATCCAGTGTTGCGGTCATCCACCGAAATCAGGAGCCCGTCCCATGGACATGAGTTATTCCGCCGAAGAGACCAGCTTTCGTGACGAGGTGCGCGGTTGGCTGTCGGCCAACCTGCCGACCGATATCCGCGAAAACGTCACCAATTACCGGCACCTCGGGCGCGAGGATTTGGTGCGCTGGCACAAGATTCTGGCCGCCAAGGGATGGGCGGTACCGCATTGGCCGCAAGAATGGGGTGGCACCGGCTGGAACAACACCCAGCGCTACATCTTCGACGAAGAATTCGGCTTGGCCGGCGCACCCGGCCTTGCACCATTCGGCCCCACCATGTGCGCCGCCGTGCTGATGCGATTTGGGACGCCGGAGCAGAAGGACCGATTTTTGCCGCGTATCCGCGAAGGCGACGACTTCTGGGTCCAGGGTTATTCGGAACCGGGCGCCGGCTCCGACCTGGCCGCACTCAAGACGCGTGCCGAGCGCCAGGGCGACCACTACCTGGTCAACGGCCAGAAGATCTGGACTACGCTGGGCCACTATGGCGACTGGATCTTCTGCCTGGTGCGGACCAACCCGGCGGCCGAGAAGCGGCAGGAAGGCATCAGTTTCCTGTTGATGGACATGAAGGCCCCTGGCATCACGGTGCGCCCGTTGATCCTGATGGACGGTGGCCACGAGGTCAACGAGATCTTTTTCGAAAACGTGAAGGTTCCGGTGGAGAACCTGGTGTTCGAGGAAAACAAGGGCTGGACGGTGGCCAAGTACCTGCTCGGCCACGAGCGCATGGGCAACGCCCGCGTCGGCGCCTCGCTGCGCGAACTCGGCGCGTTGCGCGAGCTGGCCGGGCGCGAAACGCGCAACGGCCGGCCGTTGATGCAGGACAGCCGTTTTCGCGACCGCCTGTCAAGGGTCGAGATCGAACTCAAAGCGCTGGAACTGACCGCACTGCGTTTTCTGGACAAGATGCGCAAGACCGGTCAACCCCCCGGCGCCGACGTATCCATGCTCAAGATCAAGGGGTCGGAGATCCAGCAGGACATCACCGAACTGATGATGCAGGCGGTGGGTCCGAACGCACAACCGTTTACTCCGGTCGATGGTGGCACGCTGGACGCCTACACCGCGCGCCTGGCGCCGCGCTACTTTAACTACCGCAAGACCAGCATCTACGCCGGGTCGAACGAAATCCAGCACAACATCATCGCCAAGATGACCCTGGGCCTCTGAGAAGGAAACGCAGCATGGATTTCGAATACAGCGAAGAACAGCAACTGCTTGCCGACTCGTTGCGCAAGTACCTTGCCAGTGCCTACGACTTCGAGGCGCGCAAGAAGATCATCCACTCGGACAGCGGTTTTGGCGCTACGGCATGGGCCACCTTTTCCGAGATGGGCCTCATGGCAATTCCCTTTCCCGCCGCAGACGGTGGTTTCGGTGGCGGCGCGGTAGACCTGATGGCGGCCATGGAGGCCTTTGGCGAGGTCCTGGTGGTCGAGCCAGTGCTGGACAACATCGGGCTGGCGGGCCGGTTGCTGGCGCACACCGGCTCGGCGGCGCAGAAAAAGGCGCTGCTCGACGGCCTGATGGACGGCAGCCGCAAGCTGGCCTTTGCCAGCCTGGAACGCGGTCGGCGCTACGAAGTCGATCCGGTCACCACAACCGCCGCGCGCAGCGCGCTCGGCTGGACCCTCAACGGCGAAAAGCTGGTGGTGGTGGGTGCGCCCATGGCCGACACGCTGCTGGTGTCGGCACGCACTGCTGCGGGCGCGAGCCTGTTCCTGCTTGACCCGAAGGCCGACGGTGTCAGCTTGCGCAGCTACCGCACGGTAGATGGACAACGCGCCGCAGATGTGGTGTTGTCCGATGTGGCGCTGGCCGCAGATGCGCTGCTGGGCCAGGACGGCGCGGCTTTGCCGGTCATCGAGGAGGCGGTCGATTTCGCGACTGCCCTGGTGTGTGCGGATGCCGTCGGCACCATGAAGTCGGCCAACGACGCCACCCTGGAATACCTCAAGACACGCAAACAATTCGGTGCGCCGATTGGTGCCTTCCAGGCGCTGCAGCACCGCATGGTCGACATGTTCATTGCCTGCGAGCAGGCGCGCTCGATGGCGATCCTGGCCGCCTGCCGCGTGGACGCAGCGGCGCCGCACCTGCACGACACCACTGCCGCAACGCAGCGCAAGGCGGCCGTGTCTTCGGCCATGGTGTGTATCGCCGACGCAGCGCGCCTGATCAGCCAGGAGTCGGTGCAATTGCACGGCGGCATGGGCATGAGCGAAGAGATGAAGGTCTCGCACAGCTTTCGCCGCCTGACCGTGCTCGGCCAGCGTTTTGGCGACGCCGACCACCATCTGGAGAGGTATGCGGCGCTGAGCTGAACGCAAACCCTCAGGCCCGGGGGCTGCGCTCGCGCAAACGCATCGTCAAACCCACCGGGTTCATGGTGAAGGCCATACGCTCCCGCGCCGGCTCTGCGTCGGGCGTGTCCACCGCCTCGATGTCAAAACTGGCCAGCAGCGTGGCCATCGCCAGCTTCATCTCCAGCAGAGCCAGGTAACGACCCGGGCACATCCGTGGGCCGGAGCCAAAGGGCATGGCGGAGCGTTTGGCAGCGCTGGTCAGGGCGTGTGGCGCGTCGGCCAGCCAGCGTTCGGGCTTGAAGGCCAGCGGGTCGGCAAAATTGGGCTCGGCAACACTGTCGTGGCGCAACACACCCCAGACCATGGTTCCCTCGGGTACCGCGACGTCGCCCACCACCGTGTCGCGCAGCGCATGCACAACGATGAACGGCGCCACCGGCTTGAGGCGCATCGTTTCGCTGGCGCAGGCGTCCAGAAACACCAGTTGCTCCATGGCCTCCAGTGTGAACTGCGAAGGGTCCGCTGCCAGCGTGCGCACCTCTTGCTGCACCCGCGCCAGCGCCGGCGGATTGCGCTGCAACAGGTGCACCATCCAGGCCAGGGTATTGGCCGTTGTGTCCTCCCCGGCGAGCAACATGGTGAGCACGTTGCCCACGACCTGCGGGTCGCCCAGACCACTGCCAGGCAGGTCAGCCGCCACGACCATGGCCTCGAGCAGGTTGCCTGGCTGGGCACGCAATGCGGCGTCCTGCTGCAGACGCGCGCGCGCCTCGGCAACGAACTGCGCGATGGTGGATCGGATCACCTGCACGCTGCGGTCCAGCGCATGGTCACGCGGCAGCTTGAAATAGCGCCAATACGGCAGCAACGCAAACGTACGGCGAAACACTGCGGGCAACACCTTGTCCAGGTGCTGCTGGATCACGTCTTCTCCCGACTCCAGGGTATTGATGTCGCGGCCAAACGCCAGCCCGGCGATCGCGTCCACGGTGAAGCGCATCAGGTCGGCCTGCAGGTTGATCACGCTCCCGGCACGCGCGGCCTGCTGCCAGCGTGAGCGCAGGCGCAGCGTGACCTTGATCAGGGACGGGAAATAGGCGCGCACATGGCCGGGCGCGAAACTCGCCATGACCATGCGGCGCTGGCGCAGCCAGTCATCGCCTTCGGCACCGAATACGCCAACCGGCAGGCCCATTTCAACAAAGCTGCGTCGGCTTTGCGGGTTGCGCCCGAATCCGTCCGGCCGGTCACGCATGACCGCCGCCATCAGTTCAGGATCGGAAATCACCAGTTGCCGACTGCGCCCGAGCTGGATGCGAAACAGCGGCCCGTAGGTTTTGGCCCATTGCTCGACATCGAGGTGCACGCGGCTGGGCCGGATCTGAAAGGTATTGCCGAGCAGCGGCAACCCGGGCGGTCCGGGCAAATCCTTGATCTGCCGCAATGCAGTCATGTTCATCGCCGTATTGTGGCTGCGCTTTGGGAAAGTTGGCACCGGTGCCGCGTCGCGCCGGGCGCGCGACGTTCAGGGACAGGGGGAGACCGCCAGCTGCGGCCAGCTCCGTACCGCTCCCTGCCGGTCGGTCAGCGAACCCAGGAAAGCCACGATATCGTTCACTTGCGCGGTTGTGAGTTCGGCACCTGCATGGGGCGTCGCCGAGCGCAGCGTCGCCACACTGCCGTCGTGCATATACGGCGCCGTGACGGCGACATTGCGCAGCGACGGGGTTCGGACGAGGGCACCCGCATCGGTCCCGAAACTCACCAGTGCGCCTTCGGAGGACGCAGTTTGCGCCGGGTTGTCGTTGTACGGACCGTGCAGGTTGTAGGCGCTGCTGCTCCAGCGCAAACTGCCGACGGCACCGTCTGCCGCAGCAGCGCCGGACGCGCCTTGGGCAGGCGCCTGCGGGTGCAACGCGCCATCGCTGAAGTTCGGCCCGCTGTGACAGGCGGCACAGCCGCCGACTCCAACGAAGTAGGCGGCGCCGCGCCGGGCGGCCGGCGCAAAAGCTGCGACCGCGTCCCGGTCATTGCGCGTCAGCGCGTCGCGGTACTCATCAAATGGGGTACGCCCGGTACCCAGGGTCGCCACAAACGCGGCCAAGGCCTTGGCCACGTTGACCATCACTGTTTGGTCGTCGTGTGTTGCCGGTGGTGCCGCAAAGCTGTGCTGGTAGCGGCAGGCCAGGCCGTCACCGATGCGTACCACATGCGCCACACGCGCCGCGTCCGCGCCGAACTCGCGCGGATCGAACAGGGGGCGCAGGCTGGCCATCCACAGGCTGTCGCTCGCACCGTCCCACCCATAGCGGCGCTGCAAGGGCAGATTGGCCAAAGCCAGCGTGTTGTGATCCAGCGCTGCCAGCGCCTGGGCGCGCGCATTGCCATCGGTAAAGGCCCGGTCGAGCTGGTGGCAGGTCACGCAGCTGACATAGCCGTTGGCGGACAGGCGCGACTCGCGAAACATGCGGTAGCCAAACTCGACCGCCGCTGCGCTCCCGTCCACCCGGTTGCTCGGGTCCGCTCTGGCCGTCATCGGCCAGGGGCCGTGTGCGAGGATGGGCTGCAGCAATGCCGCGTCGGCGCCATCTGTCGGATGGGACGCGGCGAGGGTGGTCAGCACCAGCGCGGCCGCCAGACCAACCCGCAAACCACGGCCAGATACCATCGTGCGCGGACTGTGACACCTCATGCAGCGCAGTATCTGCCGCGGGGTCTTGCCCGTCAAGGCAGACTCCCCGGTCGGCGAGCGACCCTATACTTTGCGCCTCGCCCTTCCAGCCACCACCCTTCGAAAGTAATCCATGGTTCAGCGTCTCAAGTTCTATATCGACGGCCAATGGGTCGACCCGCAGACCCTCAAGACCGGCGCCGTCGTAAACCCGGCCAACGAACAACCCTTGTACGACATCGCGCTGGGCTCGGCCGCCGACGTCGACCGCGCAGTGCTGGCGGCGCGCCATGCGTTCGAGTCCTATTCGCTGACTTCGCGAGAGCAGCGTGTTGCATTGCTGACACGTGTCGTTGAGGTGTACAAGACACGCGCCAAGGAGTTGGGCGCGGCGATCTCTGACGAGATGGGCGCGCCGCTGGGTTTCGCCGAGAAGTTCCAGGTTGGTGCCGGTCTGGGCCATATCCTGTCGACGCTGGAGGTTTTGAAGAGCTACGCGTTCGAAGAGCAGGTCGGCTCGGCCATGGTGGTGCGCGAGGCAATTGGCGTGGTGGGCATGATCACGCCATGGAATTGGCCGATGAACCAGATGACCTGCAAAGTGGCGCCGGCGCTGGCAGCCGGCTGCACCATGATCCTCAAGCCGTCAGAGTTCACGCCCACCTCGGCGCTGATCTTCGCCGAAATCCTGCACGAGGCTGGCGTTCCCAAGGGTGTCTTCAACCTCGTCAACGGCCTCGGGCCGGAGGTCGGTGCCGCCATGAGTGCCCACCCCGGCATCGACATGATTTCCTTCACCGGCTCCACACGCGCTGGCATCGACGTGGCGCAAAAAGCCGCGACCACGGTGAAGCGGGTGAGCCAGGAGCTTGGCGGCAAGTCGCCCAACATCATCCTGCAGGACGCGGACTTCCCGAAGGCGGTCGCCGCCGGTGTAGCCAGCGTATTCATGAACTCCGGCCAGTCCTGCAACGCGCCCACTCGCATGCTGGTGCCGAAGTCCCGCATGGACGAAGTGATTGCGATTGCCAAGGCGGTGGCCGACAAGACCCGGGCTGGCGACCCGCGCGCGGTTGACACCAGCATCGGCCCGGTCGTCAACGGGACCCAGTGGGACAAGATCCAGGCGCTGATCAACAAGGGCATCGCCGAAGGCGCGACGCTGGTGGCCGGCGGCCCGGGGCGCCCGGACGGCGTGACCCAGGGCTACTACGTGCGCCCGACGGTGTTTGCCAACTGCAACAACGACATGGCCATCGCGCGCAAGGAAGTGTTCGGCCCGGTCCTGACCATCCTGGGTTACCAGGACGAGGACGAGGCGGTGCGGATTGCAAACGACACACCCTATGGTCTTGCCGGGTATGTGTCGGGTGGCTCGGTCGAGCATGCCGGTGCCGTTGCGCGCCGCATCCGCGCGGGCAACGTCAACCTCAACGGCGTGCCCAACGAGCGCACAGCACCCTTTGGCGGCTACAAACAATCCGGCAATGGCCGCGAGTGGGGCCGCTTTGGCTTTGAGGAGTACCTGGAAGTAAAGGCGATTGCGGGGTACGCGGCAAAGTGAGCCACGGGGCTACCGCGCGGCTGATCTCGGCGGGCCAGCAGGTGGCGCGGGCCAGCGCGGTGTTCGCCGTAGTGCCAGCCGAAAGCTAGTCACCGTCCGTCGATTCGAACCACTTGCTCTCGTCGTAAAAGGGCCCGGGCTTTTCGAACAACTGCTCGTACTTGCACAGCACCGGCTCAGCGCCCAGCGGCGTCGACACACCATCGCGAAAAGCCCACTCGCCGCGGTCACTGGTGGACGCGCGCACATAACTCTGGATTGCAAAGGCGCGGTCTTTATCGGACGTATTGCCCTCCGAGCCGTGCACGGTCAGCAGCCCCCACAAGGCCAGGTCGCCCGGTTCGAGTTCGAGGTTGACCTTGCTTGAGAGGTCCAGACTGGCGTTGACCAGTTCCTGCCCGTGAGTCACGCCTTTCATGATGGTGCCGTTGCCGTCGTCGGACAGTCCCAGGTAACCCAGCTTGTGGCTGCCGGGAAACACCTGCAGGCAACCGTTCTCGCGCGTGGCCGGGTTGATCGCCAGCCCGGTGTTGACATAGGAAGTCATCAGGTCCCGGTACACATCGCGGCGCTCGCGAAAACGCAGGTCCTGGTGGAAGCGGTAGCCGGTGCGCTTGGCAACTCCGGGCGGTTTCCAGTGCAGTTGCTGCGCCACCTGCTTGATGTCGCGTCCGAGCAGAGGCTCCATCACCGCCAGCACCCGCAAATCGCGCCGCATCTTCTCGAATAACGGACTGATCCAGGCAACCCAATGTGCCTGGATCATGTAGCGCCGGCCGGCATACGACTCGGGAAGGATCTCGAACAACAGGTTCTTGTGGCGCCAGGTGGCGCGATGCTTGAGTCCTTCGGCATAGACGCGCTGCGACTCGGCCTGTAC
>JAJAZK010000207.1 GCA_026785765.1 Rhodoferax sp.
GCCGGTTGGCTGGTTTGCTGGCCGTCTCTGATCCCGTCAAGGCCACCACCGCGGATGCGCTGGCTTCCCTGCGCAAATCGGGCATACGCATCGTCATGGCCACCGGCGACGGCCTGACCACCGCAAAGTCCGTCGGCCAGCGCCTGGGCATTGAAGAGGTACACGGCGAAGTCACGCCAGCCGACAAGTTGCAGCTCGTCGAACGACTGCAAGGAGAGGGCCGGGTGGTGGCGATGGCGGGCGACGGCATCAACGACGCCCCGGCCCTGGCGCGGGCGGACGTCGGCATCGCAATGGGCACCGGTACCGACGTAGCGATGAACAGCGCCCAGCTCACGCTGGTCAAGGGCGACCTGCGCGGCATCGCCACTGCGCGCGCGCTGTCGCTGGCGACGGTGGCCAACATGAAGCAAAACCTCGGTTTCGCCTTTGTCTACAACGCGCTCGGAGTGCCGCTTGCCGCCGGTATTCTGTTTCCGTTTACCGGCTGGTTGTTGTCGCCGATGATTGCGGCGCTGGCGATGAGCCTGAGTTCGGTGTCAGTCATCAGCAACGCCTTGCGCTTGCGGGTGACTGCACTCAAGCCGGACTGACGCACGGGAAAGACTTGTGGCTGTCGAGCGTGACGTCCGGCTGGCCGGCAGGCGGTTCCCGCTGTTGGCAGGGCTGCTGATCCTGGGTAGCCTCTGGCTGTTTCTCGGTGTGCTGGAGGATGTGGCCACCAACGATCCGTTGGTGGACTTTGATCTCACCGTTCAGCAGACGCTGCAGAAACTTCGCACACCGCTGCTTGATGGCGTGATGGTCGCGCTGACGGCATTGGGTGGCGTCGAAGTGGTCCTGCCGCTGGTGATTGCGGCTCTTGCATGGTTTGTCTGGCACCGCCTGTGGCGGACGAGCCTGTATTGGCTGCTGGCCGCAGGAATTGCCGAACTGCTGGTCAAGGTTTTGAAGTGGCTGTTGCACCGGCCCCGTCCCGCGTCGCTGTACCAGGGGTTGGAGATGTACTCCTTTCCAAGCGGCCATGCCACGGTGGCGGTTGTGGTGTATGGTTTTCTGGCCTTCCTGGTCTGCCGCGGGAAAGTTGCCGCTGTGCAGTGGCGCGTTGGGCTGATGACAGGTGCGATGCTGCTCGCGATTGGGTTTTCGCGCCTGTACCTCGGCGTGCACTGGTTCTCCGACGTGATTGCCGGCATGAGTCTGGGGCTGGCCTGGGCCGGGGCACTGGCGATTGCCTACAGCTACGGCGCGCCGGAGGATGTGCGGCCGCTACCGCTCTCGCTCTCGCTCTGGCTAATGCTGGTGCTGCTGCTGGCATGGTCGTGGCATGCCGGAATCACCCTCATCGACCGCTGAGGCGTGCCAATAACTCAGCCCACCCCGGGTGCCGCGTTACCAGGAGCCGGGTTATGGGGAGTCCAAGCTAGCCGTGGGAGTGTTGGTGGTGCGCGTCCGGAAAATGGGCATGGCTATGGCTAACGGGTAGATGGCGATGCCAGTGCGTGTGCGCAGCGTCGCCTGCGGTTGCGGCATCGTGGTCGTGCTGGTGGTGCACGTCGCCTGACCCATGTGTGTGGGGGTGGCTGTGTTCCAGCAGTGTGTGGTGGTGCTCGTGCCCATGACGTTCAGTCAGATGCAGCGCTACCCCCACCGCCATCAGACAGCCCGCCGCCAGCCATTGAGCCGTCACGGGCTCACGCAACACGCCAATCGCGAGCAACGCGCCAAAGAACGGTGCAATGGAAAAGTAGGCACCGGTGCGGGCCGTGCCAAGGTGCCGCAAGCCAACGACAAACAGCGCCAAGCTTGCGCCGTAGCTGGCAAAACCCAGTAGACCTGCAGCCAGACTGACGGTGAACGGTGGCCAGTGCGCACCACTGTCAAACGTCAATACCAGCGCCAGATTGGTGGTGCCCGCCGCAAGTCCCTTGACCATGGCAATCCACGAAGCATCGTTGAGCGAGACCTTGCGCGTCAGGTTGTTGTCGATGGCCCAAGCCAGGCAAGCGCCCAAAATCGCCAATGCGGGCCACAGATCTGCGATCTTGACCGCCGCCAATTCCCCTTGGGGCCAGGACAATACCACGCTCCCCGCCACGATTGCCAGCATGCCCAGGGCAATGCGGCGGTCAAAGTTTTCGCGGAATACGAACCAGGCAATCAGGGCAGTTAACACGCCTTCTGCATTCAGCAAAAGCGAGGCGCCCGATGCAGGCATGCGCGTCAGCCCGAGCATCAGCAAAAACGGGCCCAGCATGCCACCTGCAACTACTGCGCCAACCAGCCATGGAATCTCTGTCCGGGCGAGTGCGACCGGGGGTAATCGTCGCACGCGTCGAACCAGCCATAACCCGAGGCCGGAGCCCAGATACAACAATGCCGCCAGCAGCCACGGGCTGATCTGACCGAGCAGCAGTTTGGCCAACGGCGTGCCCGCGCCAAACAGTATGGCGGCGAGCAGCGTGGCGGCAATTCCCGGGTTCATCGCCTTGATTCAATGCATCACACAATGACAGTACACAAAATGCTGAACCGCGCCCGACGGCGTGTAGTGATCTTCGCGCAGATGTTCCAGCAACTCGAACGCACCGCCAAACTCGGCAAGCAATACATCCGGGGCATACCGCACCACAGGCAGACCGCTGCATCGCTCCGGGCCGTCCAGTGCAAACGCCGCGACGATCACGTGGCCCCCGGGCTTCACGGCGTGACGGACCTGTGCCACATACGCGGCCCGGTCATCCGGCCCGGTCAGGAAATGGAATGCCGCGCGGTCATGCCATATGTCGTAGCAGGCCGCTGGGAGTGCAACCGTATTCACGTCGCCTTCGAGCCACGATACCCGCTGCGCCCTTGGTCCCAGCCGCTGGCGTGCCACGTTCAGCGCAGCGCCGGAAATGTCCAATACGCTGACGTTACCGACGACGTGGTCCAGCAAGCCATCCACCAGCGTAGATGCGCCACCACCGACATCGATAACCTGCACAAACCGCCCCTGCGCCGCCCGCTGGATAAGGCCCAGCGAAAGCGTGGCGTGTGGCTGGTACCAGCTGACTGCGTCGGCGGGTTTGCTGGTGTAGACGTGCTCCCAGTGGGACTTGGGTTCCATGGAGTGGCTCCTGAAAGTCGGTGGTGGCTTCATCATAAGCCTCGGCGCCGAGGGAGTCGTGCCGCGTCCGCCTCAGCGCGCCACCGGCAAGGGTTTTGGGCTCTGCGCCAGCACCCGGAGCAAGGTGCGGTTCACGTGGGCCAGGTCGACGCCATGCAAGGCACACAAGTCCGGTATGGCGCGCATGCCCGGATACTCCAGTGCCGCAGCAAGCTGCAGGAACGGTGCATACGGTCCGTTGCTGCTGACCACTGCCGACAACACCCGCTCTGCGACCGGCACCCGCTGCATCGCAAGGTTCAGTGGTTCGTCGACCAGCAGGTCGATCTGGGACAGCAGGCCCGTGAGTATGATTTCGCGGCGCAACGCATCCTCTTCGCCCGCGTCAAGCAGTTGCTCCATCAACTGCGCGCGCACCACCATTCCGTGGCGCACTGGCTGCAGGTTGGGGTCGGTGCAGGCAGTCGTCAGCTGATCCGTCAACCAGTTGCGGAATGTGCCCAGGCCCAGAATCATCAGACCGTGGCGCAGCGAGTCGATCGGGTTGCGCAGGGTGAAGGCGGCTGAGTTCGCGAAACGCAGGAAGCGGTAGACCAGCAGCGGCTCGCGCGTGAGCCGCTGCTCGATCACGTCCATCGAGGCATCGGCGTCGACCGCTTCGAGCAGGCGCAACAGGCTGGGCTGGTGCGGCCCGATGGAGCGGCCACGGTAGCCGTGCGCCACGTCGTCCACCGGCCAGCCAGCAATGCCCCAGGCTCCGTGCCGGTCCAGACAATGGTCAACCAAAACACTGCTGCCCAGGCCTTCGTAGATCTGCTCCGGAAGCACCGGATTGTGGGTCCTCTGTAGTGCATTCCCGCCGTCACCGGGTCCGCTGTGGCGAGCCGCATGCAGCGCCAGCAAGGCTTCCCCGGCGCTGAGCGTGACCATGCTGCGGGCAAATTGTCTGCGTGCCTCAACCGGAATGCGCGCACCGGGTTCCGCGCGCCAGAGCAGGGGCAATCCGCGGCGCTGCGCAATGTCGACGCCGCCAGAAACCTGGGCATTCTCGAACTGGTGGTCCTGCACTGTCAGCCAGGGCCCATCGCTGCCGACGCGTTGCAACAGGTCCGCCAGCAGCGCGTTGGACGCAACCGTGAGAATCAGTTGGGGCGATTTGCCGGACCAGTTTTGCGCCAGCAGATCGAGCAAATGGGCTGCGTCTACCGCTGCTGCCGCGTCCGGCTGCACAAAAATCTGGACCGCAGCGATCTCGCGCTGGCGGCCCCAGATCCATTGGTAACCGAGCGTCAGATGGCCCAGGATAGAAGCCGACATGCGCCTTCAGTTGATAAAGTTGAACAAGGACAGTTTCTGGATCTGCGCGTAAGACTGTAACGCCGCCTGATACCCGGTCTGGAACTTGTTGAAGTCAGAGATGCCCTTGGCCATGTCCAGGTCTTCGGCCTTGGAGCGATCCGCTTCCAGCGACAACGTCCGCGCCTCTTGTACGCTGGTGATGGTGTCGGCGCGATTGAGCCAGTCACCGGCCTGGCTGCGCGCCGCCAGCAGCCGCTCCAGCGAGGAATCGACCTGGGCCAGCGCCAGGGTCACCGCCTGGGTCAGTTTACTGTTACCCGGTGCATTGTCGATGCTGCTGATCGCATCATCCATGACCTTGAAGACATTGGTCTGGATGCTTGGGGCTACCGTGATCACATCGCCGTTCGCGGGTTTGCCATTCATGGTCAGCGTCAGCCCGTCGAACTGCACCGGGGCGCCGTCCACATACGGCTGGGCACTGCTGACCACAGTGGCGCTGGTAGTGTCGATCACGTCGTAGCTGGTCAGGTTGCCGACCACACTGAACTGGATGCTGTAGTTGTGCCCGGTGAGCGATGCCAGGCTGGTGACCGCTCCGGTATCGGTCCACACCGTTCCGGTGTTGGCAGGTGCAAGCGCTACCCCGAACGTGCCGTTGCCGCTGCGAACGTCCATCCAGATCGCCTGCCCGTTCATGGCGCCAGGCAGGCTGTTGGAGCCGGCTGCGCGTTGGCCGGGAGTGGCTTGGTACAACACCCCCGTGCCTGCGTCGAAGAACGGCGCGGCGCCACTGCCCAGACCACCGAACAGTGGTACCCCGTTGTTGTCAGCGCGGTTGGCCAGCGTGAACAACTGTTCGCGCATGCTGGTCATCTGAGCCGCCAGGCTGGTCCGGTCCTTGGCGCTGTATCCGGCGTTGCCCGCCGCGATCACCAGTTCACGAATTTTGCACACCAGTTCGGTTGCGTCGCCGAGGGCGGATTCAGCGCCGCTCAGGGCATTGCGCTGGACTTCCAGCGCGCGTTGGTCGACTTCAATGCGTGTGATGCGTACCCGGTCGCGCTCAGCCTGTGCTGCGGCGATCGGGTCGTCGCTGGGTCGGTTGACGCGCAGGCCGGTCCCGAGTTTCTCCTGCTGCGTCGCCAGATCCGACTGCCGCTTGAACAGCAGCTCGAGCGCGCTGTCATGCAAGTTGGAAGTGCCGATGCGCATACGGTTTACTCTTGGTTCCGGTTACTGACGGAGGTTCTGCAACAGGGAATCGAATATGGTTTGCGACACTTGCAAGATCTTGGCCGACGCCTGGTAGGCCTGCTGGAACTGCAACAGTTTGGCGGCCTCTTCATCCAGATTGACGCCCGACACCGCGCTGCGGTCGGCTTCGACGCTGCTTGCAATCGACTTTGAGATCTCGGCTGAGAAACCGGCGCTCTGCACACGCACGCCGATCTGTGACAACAGGGCTGCGTAGCCATCGGTGGTCGGCGCGCCGTCGAACATCGGGGTGTCGCGCAGGGCCAGCATGGCTTCGGCGTTGCCGCCGGTGGTGGCTGAAAACGCATTCGCCGCTACCAAAAAAGTGTCGCCGACCTTCGGCACTCCATTGAGCTGCAGCACCCAGCCGTTGAAGCTGATTGACTGGCCTGGCGTGTATGCCAGGCC
>JAJAZK010000208.1 GCA_026785765.1 Rhodoferax sp.
CTGCGCGTCGGCGTCAAGGGCGACCGTGATCCGGGTTACGGCTCCACCTCCAGGATGATTGCCGAGGCGGCGCTGTGTCTGTTGCAGGAGTCCAAGTCAACTCCTGGCGGCATCTGGACACCGGCTTCGGCGCTGGGCCAGCCACTGATAACCCGCCTGCAAAAGAATGCCGGCCTGTCATTCGCCGTCGAGGCGGCATAAGCCGCAGGATTGGTACTGACGCCAAACCTGCATCAGGAAACTGGCCCATGTACCCCGGCAAGTACACGCAACTGCACGCGGAGCGGGCGGCCTTCATCATGGCGGGCAGCGGTGAGGCTGTGACGCACGCTGAACTCGAACAACGCAGCAACCGGCTGGCGCACCTGCTGCGTGCGCAGGGCCTGCAGCGGCTGGACCATTACGCGGTGTTCATGGACAACAACAACCGCTTCATCGAGGCCTGCTCGGCAGGCGAGCGCAGCGGGCTCTACTACACCTGCGCCAACTCTTACCTCACCGCCGACGAACTGGCCACCATCGTCAACAACAGTGAGTCGCAGGTTCTGATCACTTCGCAGTCGCGCCGGGACGTGGCCGAGCAGGCACTGCTGCAGTGCCCGCGCGTGAAGTTGTGCCTGGTCGTTGATGCGCAAGACGGCGTTGGCGCGAAAACGGTTGCCAGCGCCACGGTGCAGGACTTCGCGGCTGCGACCGCCGCCTACCCCGCCACGCCGATACCCGATCAGTGGCTGGGAAGCGCCATGTTGTATTCGTCGGGAACCACCGGGCGGCCCAAAGGCATATTGCGCCCCCTGCTGGAGAACCCGCCAGACAAGCCGGCGCCGCTGTTCGACTTCCTGCACCAGTTGTGGCAGGGCCGCGAGGGCATGCGTTACCTGTCGCCGGCGCCGCTGTACCACTCGGCGCCCCTGTCCAACGTCAACGTGGCGCTGCGCAACGGCGGCACGGTGGTGATCATGGAGCACTTCGACCCGTTGCAGTACCTGGTGCTGGTGGAGCGTTATCGCATTACCCACACCCAGCTCGTGCCGACCATGTTCAGCCGCATGCTCAAGCTGCCCGAGGCGGACCGCAAACGGCATGACCTGTCATCCCTGCAGATCGCTATCCACGCCGCCGCACCCTGCCCGATACCGGTGAAGGAGCAGATGATCGAATGGTGGGGGCCGATCATCCACGAGTACTACGGCGCCACCGAGGGCCTCGGATTCACCGCCTGCAACAGCGCCGAGTGGCTGGCGCACCGCGGCTCGGTTGGTCGCGTATTGCTGGGAGACCTGCACATCCTGGACGAAGATCACAAGCCGGTGCCCAAGGGGACCCCGGGCGAAGTGTGGTTCAAGACCGCCAACCCCTTTGTCTACTTCAACGATCCCGAGCGCACCGCGCAGACCCGTTCCGCCGATGGCAGCATGACGACGGTGGGCGACATGGGTTACATCGACGAAGACGGCTACCTGTACCTGACCGACCGCTCCAGCTTCATGATCATTTCCGGCGGCGTGAACATCTACCCGCTGGATTGCGAGAACCTGCTCATCACCCACCCCAAAGTGGCCGACGCGGCCGTGTTCGGCGTGCCCAACGAGGACTTCGGTGAAGAGGTCAAGGCGGTGGTGCAGCCGGTCGCGGGAATCACACCCGGCGCGGAACTGGCGCGGGAGCTGATTGCGTTTTGCCAGGAGCATCTGGCCAGGCACAAGTGCCCGCGGTCGGTGGATTTCATGGACCAGTTGCCGCGCCTGCCGACCGGCAAGCTCTACAAACGCACCCTGCGCGACCCGTACTGGGCCGGGCGCAAAAGCCGCATCGTGTAGGAGGCGGCGCGCAATGCACCAACGACGGCCTCCTGGTGTGGTGCGGCACCCTGGCAGAGACTTTGTGGTCTGCGCCTTCGAGCCAATTGCATACCTACTGGGGTGAGTTCCACCTGCGGCTGCTGGAGATCCTTGGCCAGCGCGCCGGGTGAGCCGCGCCGGGCAGACGGAATTATTCGCGCATGCCGCAGAGCCACGCGCGCCAATCAGGTGGTCACGCCAGCCCCATGGCACACAACAAAAACCATCTGTGTGATTGGAGTCGGCCCGGCGCTGACGCCCGGCACCTTGGCCCGGCAGCACCGATTGCCGAAGGTACGACTCAGCTCCAGGAAACACCTGCGGGACGAGACAACCCGCACGGGTTTGACAGCGTACAACTCTGCCAAGCAACCGACTATCGCATCAGCCCCTTGCCCTGCAGCACCGCGATCACCCGCTCGCGGTGGTCACCCTGCACTTCGATCATGCCGTCCTTGGACGTGCCACCCGAACCA
The DNA here is from genome assembly GCA_026785765.1 of Rhodoferax sp. Classification (GTDB taxonomy): domain Bacteria; phylum Pseudomonadota; class Gammaproteobacteria; order Burkholderiales; family Burkholderiaceae_C; genus CAISIP01. The sequence continues at coordinate 2,318 of JAJAZK010000208.1, forward strand.
CACGCCGCCTTGAGTTGTTTGCCCAGGGCATCGGCCTGTTGGGCATTCAACGGCAAACCCTTGACCAGTGTGACCGTCTTGCCGCCGCGGCCTTTCTTCTCCAGCAGCACCTGCACCTTGCCCGCAGCTCTGGGCGGTTGTGCAGCCGCGCTGGCGCATTGGCACGCGGTGACCGGCCGACGGCAAGACGGGCACATGCGCCCGGCATCAGTCGAATACACCAGCCCGGTTGGGGGTACAGACCCGGTCAAGGCCTTGCCGCGCATGGCCGCCAACAGCCTCAGGTGATCAGCGGCGCACACATGCCGTCGATGCGGGAAAGCACCTCCGGAGTCAGTTTGGGCACCACTTCCAGCGCACCCAGGTTGTGCGTCAGTTGCGCCATTTTTGAGGCTCCCGTGATGACGCTGCTGACACGCGGGTTGTGGGTGGCCCAGGCAAGCGCGAGCTGGGTCAGGCTACAGCCCAGGTCCGCCGCCACAGTCGCCAACTGGCGAATCGCCGCATTGCGCCCGGCGTCATTCAGGCGCTGGGTCAGAAAACCCATGTCCTTGCGCGCGCCGCGGCTGCCCTTGGGGATGCCATCCAGATATTTGCCTGTCAACTGCCCGCTCGCCAGCGGGCTCCAGGTGGTCAGGCCCAGACCAATATCTTCATACAGCCGCGCATATTCTTCCTCCACCCGTTTGCGGTGGAGAAGATGGTATTGCGGTTGTTCAACGACCGGCTTGTGCAGATGGTGGCGCTCGGCGATGTCCCAGGCGGAGCGGACCTCGTCGGCCGACCATTCGCTGGTTCCCCAATACAACGCCTTGCCGCGCTGGATCATGTCGCTCATCGCCCACACGGTTTCTTCGATCGGCGTGTGCGGATCCGGTCGGTGGCAATACACCAGGTCGATGAAGTCCAGCCCCATGCGCGCCAAAGAACCATCAATGGCCTGCGTCAGGTACTTGCGGTTCAAGGTGTTGCGGCGGTTGACGTCTGCGCCCTCGCCGGCCAGGCCCCAGAAGAACTTGGTCGACACGATGTAGTTCAGGCGCGGCCACTTGAGCGCCTTGATGGCTTTCCCCATCACCTCCTCACTCTTGCCGCCGGCATAGGCCTCGGCGTTGTCGAAGAAGTTGATACCGGCGTCCATGGCGGCGGCCAGCATCTCGCGTGCAGCGCTGGCATTGACCTGGTTGTGGTAGGTGACCCAGGAGCCCAACGAGAGCTGGCTGAGTTGCAGGCCGCTACGGCCGAGTCGTCGGTATTGCATAGTGATCGGTTTCCTGATTGTTGGGTTTAGCTGGCTTGCTGGGCAGCCAGTGTGCGCTCGATTCGCGACATCATGTGTGTCAGTTCCGCTCCCTGCATCACCGCCAGCGACTCGTCGCCACGCCCATGATGCCCAGGATGGTCGAGCCGTCGATGCCAAAATCAACGTAGAAATCGCTCAGCGTGTCGATGCTGGCAAAGTCGACAACGCCTCTGCCGGTAAAGGGCGTGGCGGCAATAACGAAAACGCCTTGGGTACGGGAATGGATCAGTGCTGCTGCCATGGTGACGGCTCCTGAAGACTGGGAGTGGGGTTCATCGGAACGGTGGCCGGTGAAGCTACACACATTTACAACCCATTGTAGGCACCGGGCGGCGGTAAATCGCCGCCGCGGCGTCATCCCGGCGCGTTGCGCCGCAAGCGTGCGCCGGTCATTCGACCGTCACGCTCTTGGCCAAATGGGGTGGCGTGTGTTTACGGCCGGCGCTGCGCGCCTTGACTTGACTGCGTCAAGTTAGCCTCGACGCAAGCCCAGCAACCCGGCGCCCTGCGGGTCGGCGCGTTGTGATCCGTGGGAATAAAGGTTGTCGGGCCGGCAACTATGAAGGATGCCTGCGTTGTGAAACCTCAAACCCCTGTCGGAACCCTGAAGAATCAGTGCTGCTGTTTGCACCGTCGGAATAAGACCTGTCGGAGTTTGTAACTGGATCGAATCCCAGAGATGTTCGGCCGTTTACGGAGATCGTGGCGGCCAGAATCGCTGCAATTTATGGCGTTGAGAGCCGACGCCCGTGGACGCCGTGTTCCGACCCATACCGGATTGATCAACCTACCACACGGCTTTGCCGGGGCAGTTCAAGGAGCGAACAGGCGGGGATCGAACGCAAAAGGGTTGCGCTCGACGGTCAGCTTGATCGAACCGTACAAGTGGTGGGCCGGGTTGATGAGCAGGTTCTTGTCTTCAGGCTCGATGGTTGACGGCACCCAAAGGCCCAGGCTCGCCCCACTGGAGAGCCAGGCCAAGCCCAACGACTGCGTGATCGCCTCGCTGGTGCGCCAGTTTGCAGGCAAACCCAAATCCTTGACATCGAGGACGGGCGCACCAGCGGGGAGGTCTAGCCGCATGAGCACCTGATTCGCTGGATTTGCCCCGTTGCAATGAACTCTTTTTTCGAGCTGGCAAAGCGCCCGGCTCGCGCCTGCATAGACGAGTTGCACTGGACCCTTGGTGTGCCAGCGGCCATTGCCAAGCGTCGAACCATACCCTAGCGAAGACAGGATTGCGTCGTCAGAGGGCTGGGGGCTCGCGCAATATCCGATTCGCCAGACCGGGATCAAACGACACCGCCGTACTTGATCGCCAGCAAGATGTCCTTCACACGCTGCGATCCGAATGAAGTCTTGGCCGCCGCCAGCGGCGTCTCACCATCCAGCATCGGATGCGGCCTTCTCAACCATACGGATGCTTCAGCCTCGGTCGCGAACGTCTCTGCCGCTATTGCGTCCAGTTCCAATAGGCGCAAAACGTTCTCCGCCGCATGGGTCGGGAGGAGCTGGTCCTTTGCGGCAAGACGGCTGACCGTTCCACGGTCAAGGTCAAGGTAATTCGCAATCAGAGACTTACTCAGGCCGAGGAAGTCGCCCACAGGGTCGAGCGCCTTGCTCGTGATGCCAACCTTGAGGATTTTGTACGCCAGGTCATTGCCGAGTTTGAAACCTACCAGCGAGCTGGCCGCCACTTGGGTGCAATCCGATTTGAGCGCATCATCCTGGCTCAAAATCAATTGCCAGATGGACCAGAGCGCTACGCTGCGGGTTGGGGTGATCGGTGAGTGTTGCATGGCGATGGCCTTTGTAATGCTGCAATTAAAGCACTTCAATGCGACATTTGCAACAGGCATAGACCGCCGAGTCGGCAGCACCTGCTTTCTGCCATGAGTTTCCTCCCGCCGGAAGAAACCGTTAACCTCGGACTTCCTGATCCGGGTGCGGCACAAACCTCAATGTCAGGAAGTCTGAACTTACTCTTACGGGAGAAGGAGTCGATCAGGCCGGCCTGAACGCCATGGCCGCCGACGCGGCTTTTCCACAACCTCAGATTGGGCAGCTCAGGCCGACGGGTCCTGTGCCTCTACATCTGGCCCCTGGTTGAGCCACCAACTTGTAACAAGCTCGCCAGACACCTCGGATCCCGACAGACCCTTTTTACGGGCCCGACAGACCTTATTCCCACGGATCAGTTTTGCGCCGCAAGCGTGAGCCGGTCATTCGACCGTCACGCTCTTGGCCAAATGGGGTGGCGTGTGTCTACGGCCGGCGCTGCGCGCCTTAACTTGACTGCGTCAAGTTAGCCTCGACGCAAGCCCAGCAACCTGGCGCCCTGCGGGCCGGCGCGTTGCGCCGCAAGCGCGTGCCGGTCATTCGACCGTCACGCTCTTGGCCAGGTTTCTGGGCTTGTCCACATCGGTGCCGCGGGCGCAGGCGGTGTGGTAGGCCAGTAGCTGCAGCGGGACCACATGCAACAGCGGCGACAGGGCGCCGTAATGCTCTGGCATGCGGATCACGTGTACACCTTCGCCACTTTCGATGCAGGTGTCGGCGTCGGCCAGCACGTACAACACACCACTGCGTGCGCGTACCTCGTGCATATTGCTCTTGAGCTTTTCCAGCAGCGCGTCGTTGGGTGCCACGGTGACCACCGGCATGGCGCTGGTCACCAGCGCGAGCGGGCCGTGTTTGAGTTCACCTGCGGGATAGGCCTCGGCATGGATGTAACTGATTTCCTTGAGCTTGAGCGCGCCCTCCAGGGCGATCGGGTAATGCAGGCCGCGACCCAGGAAAAGCGCATTCTCCATCTTGGCGAAGTCCTCGGCCCAGGCGATCACTTGCGGCTCCAGCGCCAGCACCGCCTGCAGGGCTGTCGGCAGGTGGCGCATCGCCTTGAGGTGTTCGTCTTCCTGCGCCTGGCTCAGGCGCCCGCGGCCCTTGGCCAATGTCAGGGTCAACAGAAACAGGCCCGCCAGTTGCGCGGTAAAGGCCTTGGTGGATGCGACGCCGATCTCGATGCCGGCGCGCGTGATGTAAGCCAGCTTGCACTCCCGCACCATGGCGCTGGTGGCCACGTTGCAAATGGTCAGCGTGTGCTGCATGCCCAGGCTCTGCGCATGGCGCAGGGCGGCCAGCGTGTCGGCCGTCTCGCCAGACTGGGTGATCGTCACCACCAGACTGCGCGGATTGGGCACCGAGTCACGGTAGCGGTATTCGCTGGCCACCTCGACCTGGGTCGGGATGCCGGCAATGCTCTCCAGCCAGTACTTGGCGGTGCATCCGCTGTAGTAACTGGTGCCGCAGGCCAGAATCAACACCGAGTCGATGTCCTGGAACACACGATGTGCACTGTACATGGCGCCATCAAACAGCTCCGGCACGAACCCCTCGACGCCTTCGAGTGTGTCGCCAATTGCGCGCGGCTGCTCGAAGATCTCCTTTTGCATGTAGTGGCGGTACGGACCAAGCTCGGCCGCGCCGCTGTGCGCCAAAACCGTGCGGACCGGCCGCTGTGCGGGTGCGACCGACTTGTGGGCCTTGTCCACCAACCAGTACTTGCCGATCTGGATGTCGACCACGTCGCCTTCGTCCAGGTAGACGATCTGGTCCGTCACACCGGCCAGGGCCATCGCGTCGCTGGCCAAAAAGTGCTCCTGTCCGTTCTTGCCAATGCCCAGGATCAATGGCGAGCCGGCGCGCGCGCCAATCAGGCGGTGCGGTTCGTCTTTGCAAAACACCGCGATCGCGTAGGCACCATGCAACTGCCCGACGGCGGCCTTCACGGCCTCGAACACATCGCCGTCGTACAGGCTGTCAACCAGGTGGGCGATCACCTCGGTATCGGTCTGGCTCTGGAACAGGTAGCCGCGCGCGCTCAGCATGGCGCGCAGCGCATCGTGGTTTTCAATGATGCCGTTGTGGACCAGCGCCACGCGCCCGGGCCGCTCAGCCGCATCGGCACCCGGACCATGGCTGAAATGCGGGTGCGCATTGTGTACCGTCGGTGCGCCGTGCGTTGCCCAGCGGGTGTGGGCAATACCGGTCGTGCCTTCAAATGCCCCGGCGCCGACTTGCTCGGCGAGTTCCGCCACCCGCGACGTGCTGCGCGCCCGCTTCAAGCCACCTGCATGAACCGCCACGCCGCAGGAGTCGTAACCCCGGTATTCCAGGCGTTGCAGGCCCTGCACCAGGATGGGAACTATGTTGCGGGTAGATACAGCGCCAACAATGCCACACATGCGGGTCTCCAAAAAGTTAGTGGGGCGATGTTAGTGCCGCTCAAAAGAAACAAGTAACCAAAAATTTCACATATACGATCAATAATTCCACAACTGCGTTATTTCGAACAAATATTCCGTAGATGATCGATAAATGGAACAATTTGACATAGATGAAATCGATTTGCGATTGTTGGAACAGCTCCAAACGGATGCCTCCCTGAGCAACCTGGAACTCGCCCGGCGCGTCCATACTTCGCCACCAACTTGCCTGCGCCGCGTCAAACGGCTGCACGCGGCAGGCCTGATCGAGGGCCAGGTTGCGCTGTTATCACCCGACAAGCTGGCGGTCGTGCTGGGACACGGCCTGACAGCGATTGTCGAGATTACGCTGGACCGCCAGGGCGCCGAGTGGCTACAGGCGTTCGAGCAAAAGGTGGCCGCCGACCGCAGCGTGCAACAGTGCTACCAGGTGTCGCCCGGGCCGGATTTCGTGCTGGTAGTGCACAGCCGCGACATGCCGGACTATCTGGCGCTGGTGCAGCGCCTTTTTACCGGGGAGGCCAACGTGCGCAACGTCAAGGCCTTCTTCAGCGTCAAACGCAGCAAATTTGGCGCGCAATTACCTATTGCGAAAGTGCCGCGGCAAGCGGCAGCCGCAAGGTGACGCAACAGCCTGGCGCCAGGTCACCACGCACGCTGATGGAGCCACCATGGCGCTCCGCCACCCGGCGCGAAAACGCCAAGCCGGTTCCCAGCCCCGCGAACTGGCGGCTGCTGTGCAGACGCTGGAAGACGCGGAACAACTGGTCCTGAAAACGCGAATCAAAGCCGACGCCGTTGTCGCTGATGCGTAGCTCCAGCATTTCGTCGTCACACGGGCTGCCGCTGACTTCGATCACCGCAGGCGCACTGGCAGCGCTGAACTTCAACGAATTGCCCAGCAGCTGGGTCAGCATTTGCCCCAGCAAGGCCTGGTCGCCCCTCACCAGCGGCAAACTGGCCTGGATGCGCCACTGCACCGGACGGTCTGCATGCTCCGCCGCCAGTTGCACTTGCACCCCGATCAGCAGACGCGACAAATCGACATCTGCCAGCTGCAACTCCACACGCGCGATCCTGGACAGTTCCTGCAAGGCGTCGAGCTGGCGCACGATCAAAGCCGCCGAATCAGCGACCGTCTGCAAGTGCGAAGCGATTTCCGGTTCGACCCACTCACCAAGATCTTCGCGGATGATTTTGAGGTAGGCGTTGATGTGGCGTACCGGCGCACGCAAATCATGGGATACCGAATGAGTGAAATCCTCCAGCGCGTCGCGCGCCAGTTGCAGTTCAAGCTGCAACGCATCGATGCGCTGTTGTGCGGCATCCGGCGACTGGCTCATTTCAACGGGCGCCTCCAGCCGGCGATCGCACTTTGTCGGCCACGCGCCACGCTGAGCGCACCCGCCGGGGTGTCCTTGGTGATGGTGGAGCCACCACCGACTGTCCCGCCAGCGCCAATCGTTACTGGCGCCACCAGCACACAGTTGCTGCCAACATGCACATCGGCCTCGATCACCGTGCGGTGTTTGAATGCGCCGTCGTAGTTGGCCGTGATGCTGCCGGCCCCAAAGTTGACGCGCTCGCCGACCGTTGGATGATTAGCCAATACTGCAACAATTTTCCGCCTTTCCGCCAGTTGATTGCTGTTTCAAAAACGGGCGACCCGACCGGCGCATATTTTACTTATGAATTCGTGATGCCGAATATCCGGCTCAATGATTACGCGAAATTCGGCGTTTGGCGCGACGGTTATTATATGTCAACCGACGAATTTATCGGCGGCGATTTTTACGGAACCGGCGTTTTTGCCTTCGACCGCGCCAAGATGCTCGTGGGCGACCCGACCGCAAGTTTTATTTATTTCAGTCTGCCGTCGGCAAATGCGCCGAATCGTCTGGGAAATCTTTTGCCGGCTGATTTGGACGGCTTGAACGCGCCGCCAAGCGGTGCGCCGAATATTTTTGTCGGCTATTCGGCGACCGAATACGGCGACGCGCAAGACGCAATACGGCTTTTCGATTTTCACGCCGATTTTACAAATCCCGCGAATTCGACTTTTACCGAACGCGCCGGAAGTCCGCTGTCCGTTCCCGCCTTTGACCCGACTTCGCCGCCGGAACGCACCGACATTTTTCAGCCTGCGCCGGGCGAAGCACTCGATTCTCAATCAGACCGCTTGATGTATCGCGTCGCCTATCGGAATTTCGGCACACACGATTCTTTGGTTTTTAATCAAACCGTCCGCGTAACGCCGGTCAGCGAACAATATCGCGCCGGAGTCCGCATTTATGAACTGCGCCGAAATTTGCTTTCAGTTCCGCCGTTTTCGCCTTTTACAGTTCACGAAGCCGCGACGCTCAACGGCAACGGCGACGGCGTAAACCGTTGGATTGGAAGTGCGGCTCAAGACCATCAAGGAAATTTGGCAGTCGGATACAGCTACGGAAACGCCAATAAAAAACCCGCAATTTATTACACGGGCAAACTCGCTGCCGAGCCGAGCGGCACGTTTCGAGATGAAGTTGCGCTGATTGGCGGAACAGGTGTGC
>JAJAZK010000209.1 GCA_026785765.1 Rhodoferax sp.
GGGCGTTGACCAAGCCCGGGATCACGATGAATCCCGAGCCACCCACTTGTTCTGCATCAGGATGGGCTTGGGCCAATGTGTCCGCTGGCCCCACGGCCAGCACGAGGCCAGCCTCGACCAGCACCGCCGCATCGGCACGTAACAGGGGCGAGTCACCGGAGGTGAAGCCTTGCAACACCTGACGCCCCCGGACCAGGGTTTTGCGCATGGGATGATCCTTTCTCGGCAACGTCTGCAGATGAATGGCAGCTAGCTGTCCCGCCCCGAACGGGCATCTGAGAGAATTCCAACATTTCCGGCACTTGCACGCACTTAACGTACCAATGATACTGAGCAAACGCAAAGCAGGGCGAGTCAACCTGATCGAAAAGCACCTGGCCCAAAAGGGCGTACTGCGCCTGCGCGACGCGGTTTCCTTGTTGGGCGTTTCGGAGATGACGGTGCGGCGCACCCTTGCCGAGTCCGGCGAGCGCTTCTCTTACTATGGCGGCTACATCCTTGCGGCGGGAAGTGCGAGCTCCGCGGACGCATACGACCAGCAACAGGAGACCGGCAGCAACGCGGCGGCCAAGGCGCTCGCGTGCGAGCATGCACTGGGCCTGGTGAAGGAAGAAGATACGATCTTCATCGACTGCGGCACGACGCTGGACAATCTGGCGCGCCTGATACCCCAGGACCTGTCCATCACAGTCATTTGTTATTCGCTCAACGTCGCCAACTGGCTCGCCAGGAAGCCGAAAGTCCAGACAATCCTGCTGGGCGGGCAATTCCACCCCGAGTCCGCGACCTTTTCCAGCATGGACGGGGTGTTTGGCGGAAGCAGCGACGACCTGTCGCGCTTTGGCATCCACAAGGCATTCATCTCGGCGGGCGGCGTAGACGTAGCACGCGGCGTCACCTGCTCCTACATGTACGAGGCCGCCATGAAGAGGCGGGCGATGGAAGTGGCGAAGAAGAACTACCTGGTCATCGACGAGAGCAAGTTCAACCGCCTGCGCCCGGCCTTGTTCGCCAAGGTGGACGCATTTGCAGCGATCATCTCCGAGACCGGCATCCGCTGACCTCGCACCGGCGCAGCATGCGATACGCTTTAGCGCACACAAATGGCTCACCTTCATCGTGGAAGTCCTAAAATGGTGCGATTCTCACAAATTTTCGAGAAAATCCACCCAAAACGCCATTTTGCATGCCAGTGGCGGCTGGGCCGAATTGGCATGATCTTTGCGGTGAGCTTTTTCATTCGTACCAGAGCAGCACCAGCGATCCGTTTTCCGTGATGATGAACGCCGATAAGAGACCTGTAACTAGCCAGTTGATTGAATCACACCATATTTTTTGATAGGATTCAATCAGTTTGGAACGCCTTTTTTTGGAACGTGTGTTTGATAGACAAGGAGCAACCCAATGCAATTTTCGAGACGCAAAGTAGTGCAATCGCTGGCAGGCGCGGCGGTCGGTTCCTTTGGAGCGCCGATGCTGGTTCGTGCGCAGGAAGCCCGCGAACTGGTCATGATCAGCTACCCTGGCCGCCTGTCTGAACCCCATCGCTGGTTAGCCGACCAGATGGAGGCGAGGCATCCAAACCTCAAAATTCGCCTGGTGCCGTCGGATAGCCAGGACGTCGTGGCGCAAATCAAGGCCGCGCAAGGATTCTCGCCTTATGACGCCATACCGAACGACGAGCCGCCGCACCTGATCGGTATCAGCGAGGCCTACATCATGCGGCGCAATGCCGCGGCGTTGAAGAACCTGGATTCCGTGTACCCGGAGCTGCTGCGCAAGAGTCAGGGTTTCGGTGTTCCGGCGACCTACTCCCTGGTCGGGATTGCCTACAACACTACGATGGTCAAAAGCCCGCCACAGACTTGGGCCGACTTGTGGCGACCGGAGTTCAAGGGCAAGGTGGGCATTGCGCGCACCTCCTCTAACCTGGGCCTTGCGACACTGGCTATCGCCGCCAAGACCCACGGCGGTTCCGAAAGTGACCTCGATATCGGCTGGGACCGCCTGAAGGCACTCGACGCCAAGGCTGCCCGGTCACCGGCGAGCCTGACGCAAATGCTGGAACGCGAAGAGATCGCGCTGGCGCCCCTGTGGAATAACAATACCGCGGCCGCCGCAGGCAAGGGCCTGCCGATTGCGTTCATCAAGCCCAAGCCGGGCCCCATCGCGATCATTTCGTTCTTCTCCGCCATCGCCAAGACAAGACACCCGGCGCTGGTGGATGAATGGCTTGACGGCATCCTGAGCACGGCCTACCAGACAAGGGCCGCGGCCGCCCCGTATTTCTTCGGTCCCACGGTGCGGGGCGTGAACGTCCCGGCCGAAGCACGTGCCTATACGCCCTCGACGCCGGAAGAAGTCCTGGCGCTGCAGACCATCGACTGGACCAGGATCGTGCCGGTGCGCGGACAACTGGTCGAGCGCTTCGACCGCACCTTCGCAATGTAACCCCCACCAGGAGAACCAGACCATGCATCCAAAAATCATCCGCCGCAACTTCCTCCAGGGCGCCGCCGGTGTCGCGCTCGGGGCCATGGCGCCACAGCTTGCGCGCGCACAGGAAGCACGCGAACTGGTGATCGTCAGTTTCGCTGGCGCGTTGCAGGAGCCGCACCAGTGGCTGGCGCGCCGAATGGAAGCCAGGCACCCGGGGCTGCGCATCCGTCTGGTGCCCAGCGAAAGCCAGGACGTGGTGGCGCAAATCAAGGCCGCGCAGGGATTCTCGCCCTATGACGCGATGCCCAACGGCGAACCGCCGCATCTGATCGGCAGCCGGGAAGGGTACATCCAGAAGGCGGACCCGAAGACGCTGGCGAATTACGCAAATGTCTTTCCGGATTTTGTGCAGAAGAGCCAGGGGTTCGGCGTCCCGGTGAGTTACTCGCTCATCGGCATCGCGTACAACGACAAACTCGTGAAGACACCACCGAAGGCCTGGACCGACCTGTGGAAGCCGGAATACCGCGGCAAGGTGGGCATACCGCGTGCCTCCTCCAACCTGGGTCTTGGTGCCCTGGTGATCGCCGCCAAGGCGTTTGGTGGCTCCGAAGACAACCTCGATCCCGGGTGGGCCAAGCTGCAGGAACTCAAGCCGCAAGTCGGTCGCTCGCCGACCCAGCTGCTGCAGATGCTCGAGCGCGAGGAAATTGCCATGGCGCCACTCTGGAACAACGATGCGGCCGGGGCGGCGGAGAAAGGCCTGCCGATCCGGTTCATCCAGCCTGATCCGGGGCCGGTCGCCATCATCTCGTTCATGTCCGCGGTCAGCAAGACCCGGCATCCGGCCCTGGTTGCGGAGTGGATGAACGAGTTGCTGTCGACCGAATACCAGACCATGGCAGCCCGGGCGCCCTACTTTTTCGGCCCCACCGTGCGCGGCATCGTGATTCCCGAGGCGGCGCGCCCGTACACACCATCCACACCAGCCGAAGTGCTGCGGCTGCAATCGGTAGACTGGTCCAAGATAGCTCCGGTGCGCGGCAAGATCGTAGAGCAGTTTGATCGGCTGTTCGCGAGTTGACGATGGCGCCAGATCGGCCCGGTAAGGACTCGCCGCTTCGACGCGATATCGAGCGCCAGCCCTCGGTCCTCGCTGCGCTGCAGCTGCGGCAGGCCGAATTCATCACGGCCGGTCACACATGGCTGCGCCCGGACGCTGGAGGGAGGCTCTTCGTGGCGGGATGCGGCGACGGGTATTTCGCGGCTGCGGCCGCACAGAACTTCGCCGAACGACTGCATCTAGCCTGGCAGGTAACCGGTCCCCTGGACTTGCTGCTGGGTAGCGCGCGCTTGACACCCGCCGACCGGCTACTGGTGATTTCGATGTCGGGCAATGTCGACCGGACGGTCGAGTCCGCGCTCGCCGCGAAGGCGGCGGGCACCCCGGTCCTGGCCCTGGTCAACAGTCCGCGCGGCGGGCGGCTCGGGGAGATTGCAAACGCGTGCATTTCGCTGCAGCTCGAGGATCTGGCGCCCTTCCTGTGTGGTACGTCGAGCTACACAGCCACGCTGCTGGCCTTGCTGGCGTTGGCGGTGGGCGCTGCCGATGGGCTCGCCGTTCCATCCCTGGACACCATTCTGGACGCGCAAAGACTGGCATTGGCGCAGACCGATGGCGTGTTGCACAAACTCGGCTTGCCCAGCGGCGTGCGGCTCCTGTCCGCTGGCGCCGATCGCGCGACGGTGGCCTACGGGGCCGCCAAGCTGGTCGAACTAACGCAGATTCCCGCCTGGAGCGGCGACCTGGAGGAATTTGCACACAGCCAATAC
>JAJAZK010000210.1 GCA_026785765.1 Rhodoferax sp.
ACATCGAGCACGATGTGCGCTTGCTGCTGGGCGGGATGGCCAACGAAGCACTCTTCTTCGGCGAGCAAGGCACGACCAACGGTGCGCACAACGACATCACGCGCGTCACACAGTTACTGCACCACGCCGTTGGCGAGATGGGCATGTACCGCAAGACACGCTTGAACTTCAGCGCGCTCGGCAAGGACAAACAGGGTGTTGGAGCTGCGCCGGATGCGCAAACCCGCGAAATCATGGAAGCGCAGAGCGAGCGTCTGTACAGTGAAACCAAGGCCGTGCTGGCGCGGCACAAAGCCTTGACCGCGTATCTGGTTGGAAAGCTGCTGGAGGCCGGGGAGATGAGCCTGAGTGAGGTCCTGTCAGAGATCCAAAGTTACGAGCAAGACGCTCAGAGCGGCTGACGCATGGCGTACAGAATACCCTGGCGTGCCTGCTCGATCCAGCGTTGGAACCTGGGACGTGAACCCGGGGTGGCCATGCCTGGCGTGGCCGAAGTCGAGGCCTGCGGCGGTAATCGTCCTGCGTCAGTCCATATCAACCCACAGGAAAGAAGCGCCAGATGAAAGACGACACAGCGGTGCGGGTGCTTCCTGGCCGGGTGCTCGAGCTGCGTGCGCGCAGCCGCATGGCATGCAGCGCGCTCGCGTGGCTGCCACTGGCCCTTTGGGCGCAATCAGATGCGCCTTCCGCTTTGCCGGTCCCGCCCCGGGAGCTGTCGCCGGTGGTCGTCACGGCCACACGCACCGACGCGCTCGCCTTCGACGTGCCGGCGGCCATCGACCGAATCGACAGCGAAGAACTGGGCAAGGCGCGGGCGCTGGTCAATATTTCGGAGAACCTGGGTGGAGTGCCAGGCCTGCTGGCCCGGGACCGGCAGAACTATGCGCAGGACGTGCAGATCTCGGTGCGCGGCTTCGGTGCCCGCTCCACCTTCGGCATCCGCGGCGTGCGCCTTTACGTGGACGGCATTCCGGCCACGCTGCCCGACGGCCAGGGCCAGATATCGCATGTAGAGTTAGGCTCCGTGGGCCGCATCGAGGTGCTTCGCGGGCCGTATTCGGCGCTGTACGGCAACTCCTCGGGCGGCGTGATCCAGGTCTTCACGGCAGATGGCGACGGCGCTCCTTCGCTGAAGTTCGATGTGTCGGGTGGAAGCGATGGTGCCCTGCGCCTGGGCACCGTGGCCAGCGCCACCCAGGGCGGCGTTACCTACGTTGCAAGTGCAAGCCGTTTTCGCACCGATGGTTACCGCGACCACAGCGCCACCGAACGCACGCTCGCCAACATCAAGCTCGTGCTGCGTCCGGGTGACGACAGCAAGCTCACCCTGATCGCCAACGGCCTGTCGCTGCCGCGCGCGCAGGACCCGCTGGGCCTTTCGCGGGCCCAGTTCGAGGCCAATCCGCGCGGTGTGGATGCATCCGCGCTGGCCTTCGACACGCGCAAGACGGTAGACCAGACCCAGGTTGGCCTGGTTTACGAACGCCGCATCGACCCAGCCAACACACTGGCGTTGACGACATACTACGGGCACCGCCGGACCGAACAGTTCCAGTCCATCCCGGTGGCCACTCAGGCCAATCCCTTGCACCCGGGCGGTGTGATAGCGCTGGGCCGCGACTACCGGGGCGTGGACTTGCGCTGGACGTTCAAGACGGTGCTGCTCGACGCGCCGCTCACGCTGGTCAGTGGTCTGGCCTGGGACGATCTGGGCGAGCACCGGCAGGGTTACCGGAACTCAGTGGGAGCAACGCTTGGCGTTCAGGGCGCGCTGCGGCGTGACGAACACAACGACGTGGCGAGTGCCGACCAGTACCTGCAAGCCAACTGGCAAGTCACACCACGCTGGTTGCTCAATGCCGGTGTTCGCCACAGCAACATACGTTTCCGTTCGGCCGACGCCTATGTCGTAGGCCCCAACCCGGACGACAGCGGCCGCGCCGCTTACAGCGCGACCTTGCCGGTGTTGGGCGCGATGTTCGCGCTTGAGCGCGACCTGCATGTCTACGCCGCCGCGGGGCGGGGCTTCGAAACGCCCACATTGAATGAACTCGCCTACCGCCCGGGCGGTGCTACCGGCCTCAACCTGGGCCTGCGGGCGGCACGCAGCACCAGTCTGGAGGCGGGCCTCAAGTCGCGTTCCGCGCCATCGGGCGAGTGGACGGTGGCGCTGTTCCAGACCCGCACCAGCAACGAGATCGTGACCCAGACCAATCTGGGTGGCCGCTCCACTTTCCAGAACGCTGGTGCCACCTTGCGCACCGGCTTCGAGCTGGGCTGGTCGCAGTACTTCGCGCAAAACCTGCGCGCGCAAGTTGCGTACACCTTGCTCAACGCCACCTACCGCGATGCCTTCAGCACCTGTGCCACCGTGCCTTGCGCGGTGCCTGGTCAGGTCATCCCGTCCGGCAACCGCATTCCTGGCGTGGCGCGCACATCTCTGTTCGCGGCGTTCAACTGGATGCCGCCCACGGGCTGGCGCGCAGGCGCAGAACTGCGACAGGTGGGCCGCGTCCATGTCAACGACGCCAACAGCGACGCCGCGACCGGCTACACAGTGGTAGCGGCAAATCTGGGGTACAGCCTGCAGGCGGGACGCTGGGAGCTGGGCAGCTTCATACGCGTGGACAACCTGTTCGCGCGCCGTTATGCGGGCTCGGTGATCGTCAACCAAGGCAACGGCCGCTACTTTGAACCGGCGCCGGCGCGTACCTGGCTGGCGGGAGCAAGCGCGACACTGGCCTTTTGATGCAGCCATCGACTGCGCCGTGGCCGTCCGCCCGCGCACCATCGCGGCCAAAGACGAACCGGTGAATGATCAGCCCGCAGAGTGAGCGTGACTATCAAAACCGCGTCAGTACACAGGTCGGCGATAACCAGGTCGGCGCCCAGCAGTTGCTGCTACATCGGCTTGTCAATGGTGCCCGAGTGCAGGATTTCATCGGCACGCACACACTCCACGCCGCAGGCCGTGACGGCATCCTTGCTGACAGCGTACGACGCATCCCGGTCCAGCACCCGTGGGTCGGGGTAATCGGTCTTGTTGCCGAAATCCTGAACCACGAAACAGCGTGCCATGGCGTCGTCTTTCGACGGTCAGAGTCCCAGCACCGCCTTGGCGCGCTTGAGGTTTTGCAGGCGGTCGTCGAGGCCGTTGAAGCCCCCGTTGATGCGTTTGGTGACCGCCTTGGCGTCGTCTTTTTCGGCCAGTTTGTCCACGCCGCGGTCCTTCCAGAACCAGCACGACACATCGACCGCGACGATGGGGTCGGTGGACAGACGCTCCGGCTGGGCCACATAGTCGATGCCGGTGAACTTGGTGTAAGCGGCGTAGTTGGCGCGGCCTGTCAACTGGATCAAGCCCCGTCCCTTGTAACGTCTGCCATCGCCGGGTTGTGTATTGCCCAGGTCGGACCGCCCCTCGTAAGCAGCGCCGCTGGCGATTTCCTCGGTGTACAGGAACGACATCGACTCGTGGCCGATCTGGGCAATGAAATGGGCCATCTGCAACGGCGTGGTAATTCCGTATTTCATCATCCCCGTCTTGAGCGGCTCAAAGTTCAGTTCGATCCTGCTCTTGGTTGCCAGCGGCAACACGATGGCCAGCTTGTCCTTGGTCGGGCCGGCCGGCAAACCTGCCAGCAGGGCGGCTACGGTAGCGTCGCCCGGTGCCACCAGTGCGTCCGATTCGGGCAGCCCCATGACCCCCTTCTCGAACCCCTCGATGCATTCGAGGGTCTTGCGGCCGATACGCCCATCCGTGTCCAGCGCCAGCGGCTTGGGGTCTTGGAACCTGTGGAGATTGAGATTGAGCAGTATCTGAATGGCGGCAACGTCAGCCAGATCGTTGCGCGCGCCGCGTCCTACCGAGCTTGAAATACACATGGTTGTTCCTCCTGGTTTACGGCTTTGCACAAGACTGGCAGGGTAAGTGCCGGCCAGCGGTGTGTCAACACGCGCCGGGCTGTATGGGCACCGGAATTGGGGTCGGCCATGTAGCATTCCGAAACCCCACCAGAAAGAGCCCGCCATGCACCAGCGTTACCGCCGCAAGCCCGATCAAGCTGTGACCGCCATTCGTCTGCAGCTGGAGTTCGACAGCTTCACATACCGTAAGTGGGGATCGGACCAACGCGCTCACGCGGGCGACTGGCTGGTTGAACAGGATGGTGAGGTGCACACGGTGGCGGCCGACAGTTTTGGCCGCACCTACCGGGCGGTCGGCCCCGGCCGCTGGCTCAAGACCGCGCCGGTGTGGGCCGAATCCGCCACCCAGGACGGCAGCGTGGCCACCAAGGAAGGCCGCACGCAATTCAAAGCCGGTGACTGGCTGGTGTCCAACGCAGCCGACGGCAGCGACTCGTATGCGATCAGTGCCACCAAGTTCCAGCAACTGTATGAGCCGGACCCCGATGGATGAGCGGCATTTTCAGTACGCGAGGCCACACCAACTTCGGACTCCGTAGAGAGTGTGCGCACGTCGCTAATTTGGAGAGTATGGTTACCGTCGTGCTAATTCTGCTTGAGTTTCAGAACCTGCCGCTTACTTCCGGCGCGACTTTGGGTTAGGAACTGGCGCTCGTTTGGCAGGGGCCTTTTTCCTGGCCGTGCTTTTTGTGGCGGTCGCAGCGCGCGGCGCAGGGACCAAAGCGGGTGTGTTCGCGGGCCGGTCGCTGCGGCTTTTGCGTCCCGGGTGCAGGCGCTTTGCCAGGTCGAGCAGCCGGTCGGCGATTCTGCGCAGCGGCAAGCGGCGTTTCGGGTCGTCGCCGGTAAGCGACAGGGCATCGGCAAAACGCGACAGCAACTCCATCTGGGATTCCATCGAATCGATCTGGGATGGTTTCACGATCACGTTCGACAATGACAACTCATAGGCGCCCGCGATCTCGTTCAGCACCGCCTGGCCGGCGTCCCCGGTGGACCCCAGCGTGCCGTCAAGCAGGCGTTCCACCAGCAAGGCCTCGGCCTGCATGATCTCGTCCCACGGGTCGACGATGCCGCTTGGTTTGGCTTGCGTAGCGGCATTGGCACACTGGTGCGCGACTTCGATCGCGGCGGCGCGCGGCGAATCCGCCGCTTCGGGCGCAAGCGCCTCGATCGCGAGCCGATTCAGTGCGTGATAGGGGGAGAACTGGCCGTTGCCCGAATTGCGCTCGGCGGCGCGGTAGGCCGCCGAACTGGCCGCCAGCGCCGCTGCCATCGCCTTGCCGGACGCAGCGAGGTCGGTGGCGCTGGTTTTTGGGCCCAGAATCCTTTGCGCGTGCAGACCAGCCAGGCGTTTGTAGGCGCTTCCCAGCAGTGCGCTGCGCTCGGCGTTGAACGGAGGGGCAAGCGCGGACCCGGTTTGCGCGCGTACCGACAGCAACGTGTTGAGCCCATCCAGGCGGCCGATGGCGGTCTCTATCAGCGCTTGCCCCGACTCGGGTTCACCCGCGCTGCCGGTGGAACCATTCAGCGTGCCCCTGCGTTCGCCCAGTCGTGCCTCGATGTTGGAGAGTTTCTCGATGTCCCGGATCGGCACCTGCCCGGCATGGTCCTCGGCCTGAACCGCGAGCAGGTACGAAGCGCGCGCTTTCTCAAGCAGGTTCAGGTCGTACCAGGTGGCGCCGATTGCCGACAGCAACTGCGGAAACAAAAGCCAGCCCGGTGGGCAGCGGTCTTTCAGCATCCTCTCGATGCGCTGCGCCTGCGCCCGCGACGCACGTTCGTCCTGGCGATCGCGTTTGCGCGACAGCTCGGCGCGGATACGCGCCAGTTCGTCCAGCAGTTCCTCGGGCGACGCGAATGCCGCATCCAGGTCCGGCCCGCCGGCCCCGTCGGCGCGGGGTTCGGCCAGCCAGCCCGGTTCACCGTAGGCCTGGAAAGCACCCCAGGTGATGTCGCTCTTGTCGAGGTCCCAGACCACCTTGCGCGCCTCGAACACGGCGTCGCCGAACGGGCGCCGGCGCAGCAGCAGGTGTTCGTAGAACGCCTCACCAAACCGTTGCGCCTTGTCGTCGCTGACCGCCCAGCCGGCCACCACCACGCAGCGTACGCCGATATCAATCAACTCGCGCGAGACGCTGGCTGCCAGCTTGTTGCCTTCGCGCCCGAACTCGACCGTGCCCAGATGGCAGCAGTTCAGAAAAACCACCTCGGGCACAGTTTCCATGGCCGCGATCTCCGCCGCGGTGATCAGCAAGCCGTCGGACAGCAGCACGCCGCTGCGCCGCAAGCCGTCGCTGTGCAGCAGGTCGAAAACACCATGCGCCGCGATATGCATGAAGCGGTACGGCCGGCGGTACAACGCCGCCAGCACATCTTTCGCGGGGGCCTCGTCACCTATGACGTGTACCACTTCGTAACCCAGCCCCTTGAACACGGCCGCCACGGCCGTTGCTTCGGACTCCGCGCCTGGCAGCGGGGGCGGGGCGCTCATCGGCCGCTGGGGCGTGCCCGGAAAAGCCAGGGCGAATCCCTCCGACGACGGGTTGCCGATCACCAGGGCGGTCCGGTCTATGCCCTCGCGCACCTGGCGCCTGAAGTTGGTGGACGAGAGTTGACGGACAACCGCTGTGCGCAACGCCAACGGGCGCTTGTCGCCGTCGTTGCGCAATGGGTCGTCGGCCAGCATGAGTTCCCAGGGCAGATTGGCCGTGGCGCTGTCCACCACCAGCACCACCCGGTCCAGCTGGCGCGCGGCTTCCTTGAAGTCGTGCGGCACCATGAGCTGGAACAACATGCGGCCGAAGTCTTCCTGCCACACCGGCGTTCCTATCTGTTGCCGCACCATTTTTTCGATCAGACCCGGCTGGCGTTGATGCATCACCGACTCCGCGCGCGCACGTTGCCCGACGTACAGAAAATGCAGGCGCTCGGCCAGCACGACGCGCGAAGCATCCCGGCCCGCGCCTTGCGAACGCGCCACCGCCGCCATGTTGCCGCAATCTTCTGCGGGACGATTGGCGTCGGTAATGATCAGCCGCGGCCAGTAGCTGTAGCCCGGGCCGTCGAACAAACGTTGACGGTATCCGTCGCCCTTCTCGAGCTCGCCCCGCAGTTGCAGCGATGTGCCCATGCGTTCGGCCATGGAGGCCAGGCGCGGGCCGAGCTGGCGCAGTGCGTAGACGGCGGTGATCGCGGTGTCGAGATAGAGCTCGACGATGTCGAGCCGGGTGACGCGGATGTTCAGGCGCGTGGTTTCGTAGAACTTCGCGTTCGCCTCGATCACGCCCCGCACCAACGCCTCGACCGATGCGGCTATGGTCAGGTTGGCGCTGGAGTTGTAGCCCAGCAGCAGGGTGGCCAGCGACATCTCGCGCTCGCTCTTGCCCAGCACGTCGGCGGTCTGCAGCAGGAAACGCAGCACGCCGGTGCGCACCGCCTCGGTCAGCGCGGGCAGCGACAAGGCACCGTCGTAACGCCCCAGGCCGGTGACGATGGCACCGGTCAGGCTGCCGCGCCGGCGCTCGTATTCGTTCGGCACGCGCAATACCGAAGTCGCGGTCCCCAGCGGCCCGGTGTAGAGCCCGAGGTTGAAGCGCTCGCTCAGGTCGCCGCTCAGCATCTCGCGGTCTATCAGTGCCTGCGGCCCGGCGATCGGGTCGTGTTCATAATGGCCAACCATGATCGGCTGCGACACGAAGCGCAGGTCCGTCGCCTTGACCGTGACTTGCAGGCGGCGCTTGGTACGCGGCGGCACGCGGTTGCGCAGAGAGCCGCCCATGAGCCCGCGCTGCAGCGCGTCGGCATCGTCGGCGATGGGCGGGCCGGCGTCGTAGCTCACTGGGGTCGGCTGCTCGATTGCACGCACTGCCGCAGGCTGCATGGACAGGCGCGATGTGGTGCCAGAGGTCAACAGTTCGATCAGGGCAGGAAAGTGCTCCCTCGTCGCGGGCAGGTCGCCGTGTTCGGCCGCCATGTAGTAATACGCGCCGATACCGCCGATACGGCCCGACTCCCAGGTGACAGTGCCGTCGCCGCGCGTCGTGCCGACCATCTTCAGGCGGCCGCCTTCTTCGCGTACGCCGCAGGGCGTGTTGCGTGCGGTGCCGAAGACGTACACGCTTTTGCTCTCGTACCCGGCGGGTAGCGCTGGCTTGGCCGTGCCATCGGCGGTCCAGAGCCAGCTCGCCGAATCGAGCACCGCATGCGAAGGCTGACCGACCCGTCCGTTGCCGAACCAGAGGTCGCGCACCTTGTCCTTGAGACCGACCCAGGTCTCGGCCTTCTGGAAATCCAGCAGCTCGCCGCCGCCATCCTGGCCCTGGAAGATGTCCTTGAAGCCGGGCTTGGGCAGCAGTTGCAGCGCGCCACGAAAACCGGCCACGATGTCCAGTACCTGCTGCATGTCGTGCGCCATATCCAGCCGCACCAGCGTGCGCAAGGTGTCGCCCTTGCCGATCAGGTTTTCTACCATCGAGTGCGCGCCCTGGTTCGGCGTGCCCAGCATCACCAGCCGCGCGCCGTCGCGTGCCATCAGCTCGTCCATCACCGCACGGCGCTTGTGGATGGTGGCGCGCACCACCAGCCCGCCCAGGCTGTGCGCCAACAGGCGGATCGGCTGCTTCGTTTCCTTCAGCAAGCGGTCCAGCAAGGCGCCGAAACGCTCGGCCAGCACGTCCAGCGGCTGGCGCCAGTCGTAGGCGAATCGCTCCACCCGGTGGCTGTTGGCCAGTTCCGCGCACAACTTCCCGTAGAACATGGCGAACAGGTCGTCGGCTTCGACATCGGCCTGTGCGAACGCGATCTTCACAAGGCCACCTTTGGCAATGTCCAGCGGGTCGAACCAGACGCGGTCGTCCTTGCCGCGTTTCAGATGCGAGCCCATGACACCCGGCAGCACAATGACCAGCGGCCGGTCCACCGCGGCGGTATCGCGCGTCGATGCAGCCAGCAGTGTGTCGGCATATTCGGCTGGGCTGGGCAGCGCGCGGAAGGCGTCGATCAGCGCC
>JAJAZK010000211.1 GCA_026785765.1 Rhodoferax sp.
GCAACACCGACCAGCGCAGCAAGGACTACGGCAACATCCTGCAGAGCTTTCGTCCGGGCCACGCCGACTACACCTATTTCCAGAAGTACGGCATACGCGACCCGCGTGGCGGCGGTCGCTCTTCGGCGCGCCTGACCGCGCCCATGGTGGCTGCCGGTGCGGTGGCCAAGAAGTGGCTGCAGGGACAGTTCGGGACGCAGTTTCACGGCTGCATGACCCACATTGGCGAACTGGCGATCGGCTTCGAGCACTGGGACCATGTGCCGCGCAATCCGTTCTTCGCGCCGGTGGCCGATGTGTCGGCACTCGAGTCCTATGTCGAGGCCTTGCGCAAGGCGGGTGATTCCTGCGGGGCACGCGTGCGGGTCGTCGCGTCCAACATGCCGGTCGGTCTGGGCCAGCCGCTGTTTGACAAGATGGACGCGGACATTGCCTACGCGATGATGGGCATCAACGCGGTCAAGGGTGTCGAGATTGGTGCCGGCTTTGCCAGTGTGGCGCAGCGTGGCACCAGCCATGGGGATTCGCTGTCGCCGTTGGGGTTTCGCTCCAATAACGCCGGCGGTGTACTCGGTGGCATCAGTACCGGGCAGGACCTGGAGGTCGCGATTGCGATCAAGCCGACCAGTTCGATCCTGTCGCCGCGGGAGTCCATCAACACTGCCGGTGAACCGGTCGAGGTGGTGACCAAGGGGCGGCACGACCCGTGCGTGGGCATCCGCGCGACGCCGATTGCCGAAGCCATGCTGGCGCTGGTGGTGATGGAGCACGCCCTGCGGCATCGGGCCCAGTGTGGTGACGTGCGCAGCACCCTGCAGGTTATCCCCGCAGCGGCACCGGCGCGGTGAGCAACCTGGCGCCAAGCGCCGGTGCGTCCGCACTGGCGCCGTTTGCGCTGTTCTCGGCGTCCTATTTTGCGCATATCGGGTTCTTCAATCCCTACCTCCCCTTGTGGCTGAAAGACCAGGGCCTGGGACTGTTTGTCATTGGTCTGTTGACCTCTGTGCAGGCCGCGACGCGGCTGTTTGCGCCGTACGCCTGGGGGGCGCTAAGCGACCGCACGGGCGAACGGGTCAAGTTGTTGCGGTTTGGATCTGCGGTGGCGGCGCTGGCGTCCATTGGCCTGTGGTTTGACGGCGGTGTCTGGTGGCTGGCCCTGGTGCTGCTGGTCACCTTCACCCATACCAGCGCCATGATGTCCATGGCCGAAGCGGCGATGGCGCATCTGGTCAGCCGCGACGGCGTGTTCGATGCGCGGCGGTATGGCCGTATACGCATGTGGGGCTCGGCCGGATTCCTGCTGATGGTATTTGTCGCCGGCCTGTTCTTCGAGCGTTTTGGCATGTCCTTCTTCCCCGCCATCACCACGTTGAGCCTGCTGGTGGTGGTGGCCAGCAGTTGGCGCCTGCCCGATCAGCCCGAGCCGCGCCAGGCGGAGGTCGCCCGTGTTGCGGTTGGGCCGGTGTTGCGCCAGCCGGTGGTTCGGTGGTTCTTCGCGGCGATGTTTTTTCACATCCTCTCGCACATGGGCATCTATGTATTCTTTTCGCTGTACCTGGACTCTCTGGGTTACAGCAAGACGGTGATCGGACTCTTGTGGGCGCTTGCCGTGCTTGCGGAGATCGGCTGGTTCTACAGCCAGGGACGCTGGATGGCGGCGTTCAGTCTGGGCGCCTGGCTGGTACTGACTTCTGCCGTGACCAGTTTGCGCATGGGCGTACTGGCCGCCGGTGCGAATCTGCTGCCTTTGTTGCTGTTGTCCCAGCTCGCGCACGCACTCAGTTTTGCGGCGCACCACGCCACCTGCATTGCCCTGGTGTCCGAGTACTTTCCCGACCGCTTGCGGGCGCGCGGGCAGGCCTTGTTCACGGTGGTCGGGTACGGCCTGCCCGGGGTCCTGGCCGGATTGGCGGGTGGCGCCCTGAGCAGCCGCTACGGCCTGCAAGCGGTGTTCTGGGCCTGCGCCGCCACCGGAGTGCTGGCGATGGCTTGCAGCTTCAGGGTTTGGCGATTGCGGAGTCAACCGCACGGCGCAGCGGGTTGAACCCGGTTACCAGGATGGTGGCGACCAACACCAGGGCACCGCCGGCATACGACGCCAGCGTAAACACCTCGTCCAGTATCAGGTGACCCCAGATGACACCGAACACGGTGACCATAAAGGTTGAGCTCAAGGCCGCGACCGGGGTCACGTGTTTGA
This sequence comes from Rhodoferax sp., assembly GCA_026785765.1. Taxonomy (GTDB): domain Bacteria; phylum Pseudomonadota; class Gammaproteobacteria; order Burkholderiales; family Burkholderiaceae_C; genus CAISIP01. Next base: position 2,201 of record JAJAZK010000211.1, read on the forward strand.
CTATGCGCATGTATTGCCAATAGGCCAGGCCCGAGGTGGCAATACCCATCACGGCCACCGCAGACACGGCGCCCAGGCTGAAGTTTGCTTTTGGCAGGTTCCACAGGGCAAACGGCGACAACAGCAGGAAGCCCACGACGTGGATGGATGCGGTGATGGCCAGCGGCTCCATGCGCGTGGTTGCGCGTTTGAGCAGCGGAGCGGTGGAGCCGGACAGGGCCGCGCCGCAGATCGCCAGCGCGGTGCCGCCGAGCAACCGCGCATCGGGCTGCATCGGGCCGAGTTGCACCACCAGTGCCACCCCGACAAACGCCACCGCACAGCCGATCAATTTGGAAAACGTCAACACGTCCTCCTTCATCCAAGCCGAGGCAAAGGTGCCGAACAGCACGGCCGTCACACTGAGCACCGCCGAGTAACCGGCCGGCAGGAACAGGGACGACCAGGAGTACAGAAAGTGAGGGATGGCAACACCCACGGCACCCAGCAGCAGCAGCTCGCGCCAATGTTCGCGCGGCCAGCGCAGCCGGTTGGCGACCATGATCAGTGCCAGGGTCGCCCCGCCAAACCCGATGCGCATGGCAGCGGTGACACTCGGGCCCAGTTCTGGCGTCGCGATGCGGGTCAGCAGGAAACCGGCGCCCCACAACGCCGACAGCGCTACCAGTTGAAAAAAATAGCGGGACTTCACTTGCGCCAATTGTGGCCCAAGACGCATGCCTGGCCGTTCGAGCGAAAATTGGCCGGACTGGTGCGATCGCCAGATGAGAGGCACTATGGGCAAGTTCGTTTTGAGTGGCGTCATGGGATGGCCGGTATCCCATTCGCGGTCGCCCGCAATCCATAACCATTGGGTGGCGCGACACGGCCTGAACGGCGCCTATGTGTTGTTGCCGGTCGATCCGCAGAGGCTGCAAGCGGCGATTGCGGGCCTGGCGGCATTGGGTTTTGCCGGCTGCAATGTGACCATTCCACACAAGGTTACGGCAATGCGGCTGGTGGACCGGGTCGATGCGCTGGCGCAGAAGATTGGTGCCATCAACACCATTGTGGTGGACGCCGATGGCAGCACCACTGGCACCAACAACGACGCTGCGGGTTACATACAGAGCCTGCGCGACGCGCAACCCGGCTGGCGTGCCGACGCCGGACCGGTTGCGGTGCTGGGTTGCGGTGGTGCGGCGCGGGCGGTGGTGGTCGGCTTGCTGCAGGAAGGGGCGACCGAAATCCGCGTCTGCAACCGCTCACTGGACGCGGCGCAGGCGCTGGCGCGCGAGATGGGCGCTAGCGTCCAGGCGCTGCCATGGGAGGCTCGCCATGCAGCCCTTGCCGGTGTGGCATTGCTCGTGAACACCACGAACCAGGGCATGTCCGGGCAAGCCGCACTCGACATTGTGCTGGATGCCTTGCCGGTAGACGCATTGGTGTCCGACCTGGTCTACGTGCCGCTGACAACACCGCTGCTGGCGGCGGCGCGCTTGCGCGGCAATCCGGCCGTCGACGGGCTGGGCATGTTGCTGAATCAGGCGCGGCCTGCGTTCCATGCCTGGTTCGGCGTGCTGCCCGAAGTCACCCCCGAGTTGCGCCAGTTGGTGCTGGCTGGCTTATGAGCCGCCGGGCCGCTCCCAAGGCGAATAGCAGCGCAGCCCGCAGGGCGAAGGTACTTATGAGCCGCCGGGCCGCTCCCAAGGCGAATAGCAGCGCAGCCCGCAGGGCGAAGGTACTCCAGTGACTCTGCTGATCAACCCCCAGTGCCAGCCGGGCGAGTTCGTTGCGCATCCGCTTCTGGATCGGCACGCGGCACGCGCTGCGGCGGCGTTGCTGGCCGACGTCTTTGACTATGCCCCCACCGCCCTTGTTTCGCTTGGCGAAACGGCACGGCGTTGTGGCGTCGCCAGCATGCTTGTCAAGGACGAGGGTGCACGTCTGGGGCTGAAAAGCTTCAAGGCTCTGGGCGGCGCCTACGCCGTGATCCGCCTGGTGTTGCAGCAGGCAACACGACAGCTGGGTCGGCCGGTGGTTGCTGCAGAGTTGCCACGCCCCGCCAGCGGGTCGCTGGCGTTGCCACCTGCGGGTACGCTGGACCAGCCCGCCAGCGCGGATGTGGCAGCAATCGCCAGCAGCATGACCTTTGCCTGCGCCACCGATGGCAACCATGGGCAGTCGGTCGCAGCGGGCGCGCGCCTGGTGGGTGCACGCGCAGTGATTTTTGTGCATGCGGGCGTCAGCGAACAGCGCCGCCAGGCGATCGCGCGCTTCGGCTGCGAGATGCGGGTGGTGAAGGGCAGTTATGACGACGCCGTGGCCGAGTCAGCGCGCGCCAGTGCCGCGAACGGATGGACGCTGTTGTCGGATACGGCTTGGCCCGGTTACACCGACGTACCGGCCTGGGTGATGCAGGGTTACACCACCATGGTGTACGAGATCGCGCAGCAACTCCCGCTTGCGCCAACCCATGTGTTCCTGCACGCCGGTGTGGGTGGTTTTGCGGCGGCGGTGGCGAGCTGCATGCACAGCAGCTACCAGCCAGGTCCGCGCGTGGTCATTGTCGAGCCGTCGCTGGCGGCGTGTCTGCACGCCAGTGTGCGGGCCGGCCAGCGGATTCGGATCGAGCCGGGGCCGCCGACCAGCATGGCCATGCTGGAGTGTTACGAGCCCTCGCTGCTGGCCTGGGAAGTACTTGCGCCACTCGCCTATGCCTTCATGACGGTTGAGGACTCTGACGCAGTGGAAGCGGTGCGGGTGCTGGCGCATGCGAGCCTGGACGCCGAAGTGGTGGTTTCAGGCGAAAGCGGCAGTGCGGGTCTGGCGGGTTTCCTCGTCGCTGCGGCCAACCCGGCGCTGCGTGAGGCACTCGCTCTGGATGCTTCTTCGCGGGTATTGGTGTTCAACACCGAAAGCGCTACCGACGAGTCGCGGTACGAGGCGGCAGTCAACACCAGTGCGGCGCTGGTTGCGCGCGGCGCGGCCGCTTCGTAGCTGGCTGCTGCGGCGGAGCGACCGACTGCCGACGCCGTGCCACACTCAGACTGATAATGCCTCGACCATGAAGAAAATATTCATCCTGAACGGCCCCAACCTGAACCTGCTTGGTACGCGCGAACCGGGCTTATATGGATCGAC
>JAJAZK010000212.1 GCA_026785765.1 Rhodoferax sp.
CCAGAGCCGGGTCCGGCGGCCGTGACGAATACGCGAACATCGTGGCCGACCAGCCCATGTTCTCGCCCAGCAGGCAGCCGCCCTTGTAGTGAATGTCGTCGGTGTAACGGTCGTCGGTCGAACACAGCGTGATGATGGCTTCCAGCCCCTGCGGGCGCAGCGCCGCGACCTGCAGGCTGTTGAAGCCGCCCCACGAGATTCCCATCATGCCGACCTTGCCGGTGCACCAGGGTTGCTGCGTCAGCCAGGCGATCACGTCGCAGGCGTCGGTCAGCTCCTGCTGCGTGTATTCGTCAGCCATTAGCCCGTCGGAGTCGCCATTGCCGCGCATGTCCACCCGTACGCAGGCGTATCCATGGCCGGCTATGTACGGATGGGTGAGCGCGTCGCGCACATGGGTGCCGTCGCGTTTGCGGTACGGCAGGTACTCCAGGATCGCCGGCACCGGCTTCTTGTCGGCGTCCAGCGGCAGCCAGAGTCGCGCGGCCAGCTTGCTGCCGTCGGGCAGGGTGATCCAGCGGTTGGAGATTTCGCGGATCTTGCGCGAGAAGGATCGGACGGTTTTCATGCAGTGATCCCGGTGAGTGGCGAGCGAGCGATGACTCTAACAGGCCACCGGATGGAGTCGTGGCCTGGCGGCAAGACTCAGGGTTTGTACGGTTGTACAAGAGATTTGTACGGGCGTCTAATTTGCGCCATCGTGGCCTTTTCCATCGCAGAAGAAACGCAAGTCGAAACCCGCCCTGACCGCCGGCAGGCGATTCTGCTGGCGGCAGAGAAGCTGCTGGCGCAAAAGGGCTACCACGCGGTGTCGATTCGCCAGATCGCCCAGGAGGCCGGTGTGCCGCTGGCCCTGGTGGGTTATTACTTCGGGCCCAAACAAGCGCTCTTCCATGCCATCTTCGAGCGCTGGCAGGGCACCATCGAAGAGCGCCTGGTGCTGTTGCGGCAGGCACAACAGGCGCGCCCTGGCCGGGTCCGGGTGCGCTGCATCGTCGAGGCGTTTCTGGAGCCGGTGTTGCGCATGCGCGCCAGCGCAGAGGGTGAATACTACGCCCTGCTCGTGGCGCGCGAGCTGGCCTATCGGACCCCCGAGGCCGACCGCGTGCTGGCTGACTACTTCGACCCGATGGCCCACGCGTTCATCGACGCGTTGTGCGAGGCCTGCCCGGGCAACCAGCGCAGCGACGCTGCCTGGGCCTACCAGTTTGCACTCGGCGCGCTGATCCACCACATGAGCGACCACCGCATCACGCGCCTGTCGCGCGGTGCCAGCCGCGCCAACGATCCTGCCGCCGCCGTCCTGCTGGTCCGTTTCATCACGGACGGCGTGTTGGCCGTCCTGTCGCCCGTCACCAGCCGATCCACCCCGTCCAAACCCTCACCCTGACTTTCATGATGCCCACCCTGCACCCCGCGTCATGAAAGTTGTTTCACGTTAACCCCAAGGAGACCCTTCCATGCAACGACGTTCCTTCCAGGCCACCTTGCTGGCCACCGCCATCGGTCTGTGCAGCACCGGCGCGCTACAGGCGCAGCAGATCATCAAGCTCACAGCCACCGCCGGGCACCCGCCGGTGTTCCTGTGGGTGAAGACGATGGACGAAGTCTTCATTCCCGAGGTGGACAAACGCCTCGCCGCCGCCGGCAACAAATACAAGGTCGAGTGGACCAAGGCCTATGGCGGCACACTCATCAAGCTGGGCAGCGAGTCCAAGGGCGTGGCCGATGGCGTGGCCGACATCGGCCTGGTCAGCACCGTGTTCGAGGCCGCCAAGTTCCCGATGCAAAACGTGTCCTACTACACCCCCTTCGGCAGCGAGGACGTGGGCGTGGTCAGCAAGACCATCGCCGACATGCAAAACAGCATCCCGGCCATGGCCGACGCCTGGAACAAGTCGGGGCTGACCTACCTCAGCGGCATGGCGCTCGACACCTACCATGTGTGGACCAAATTCCCCATCACCCGTATCGAGGACCTGCAGGGCAAAAAACTCAGCGCCCCCGGCCCGGCGGCGAACTGGGTCTAGGGCAGCGGCGCGGTGGCCGTGGCCGGTACGCTGAACAGTTATTACGAGGACATCAAGTCCGGCGTGTCCGACGGCGCCGTGGTGTTTTCCACCGGTGCCTGGGGTGCCAAGTTGCACGAGGTGGCGCCGTATGTCACAAAGATCAATTTCGGCTCCATGTTCTCGGGCGGCCTGGCGGTGAACAAGTTGCGGTTCGAGAAACTCCCGCCCGAGGTGCAGAAGGCGCTGCGTGACGCAGCCGAGGAGTGGTCGGTGCAATACGCGCGGGCGCAGACCGCGGCGGTCAACACCGTGTTGCAGAACATGGGCAACGCCGGCGCGAAGATCAGCGAACTCTCGCCCGCCGAGCGCAAGCGCTGGGCCGACGCCCTCTCGCCGATTGGGAAAACCTGGAGTGCCGACGTAACTTCCAAGGGGGGTCCTGGCCAGGAGGTACTCAAGGGTTATATCGACGCGCTCAAACGTTCGGGGGCCCAACTGCCGCGTGACTGGGTAAGCAATTGAGCGTGGCCCCGATGTCCGACGCGCCGGTGCCAGTTCCGCAAGATGCCTACGGTGCGCCCTTGCCCTGGCAGTTCCAGCGCGTGGGTCGCGTCCTTAACGCGCTGGGCACCTTGTGGATCGTGGCATTGATGCTGCTGATCAACACCGATGTGCTGGGGCGTAACCTGTTCAATGCACCCGTGCGCGGTGTCACCGAACTGGTGGCGCTGTCTATCGTGGGCATCGTGTTCCTGCAACTCGCCGACACCTTGCACAGCGGGCGCTTCACACGTGCCGATGTGTTGCTGGACCGACTCAAGCGCACCCGGCCGGTGTGGGCCGCGCGTCTGCAGGCAGTTTTCCACCTGGTCGGTGCCGGGTTGATGGCAGTCATCCTGTGGGCGTCCTGGTCACCACTGGTCGAAGCCATCAAGATCCGCGAGTATGTGGGTGCCATTGGTGACTTCACGGCCCCGGTCTGGCCGGTGCGGCTGATCATGCTGGTGGGACTGGCCGCGACGCTCGTCACTTTTGTGTTGCTGGCCTGGGCCGACTGGTGCCGTGCCCGGGCCATGGCGGGGACACGATGAGCGCTGCATGGATCGCCAGCCTGTCGCTGCTGCTGATGCTGGTGCTGATCTGGGGTGGCATGCATGTGGCCGTGGTGCTGGGGCTGGTGTCCTTCATCAGTGTCTGGCTGATCAAAGCCGACGTATCGGTGGCTGCCAACCTGCTGGCGGGGGCCGCCAGCGACGCCGTGGCCAGCCACATCTTCGGCGTGGTGCCGCTGTTCGTGCTGACCGGTTTTCTGGTGGCCAAGGCCGACATCGGCAAGGATGCCTTCGAAGTGGCGAACCAGCTGTTCCGGCGCCTGCGCGGCGGGCTGGGGATAGCCACCGTTGCGGCCAACGCGGTGTTTGCCGCCATCACGGGTATCTCGATCGCGTCGGCAGCCGTCTTCACGCGCGTGGCGGTGCCGCAGATGCAGCGTTTTGGCTACCGCAGTGATTTCGCCACTGGCGTGGTGGCTGGCTCGTCGGTGCTGGGCATGTTGATTCCGCCCAGCCTGTTGATGATCCTGTATGGCTTTTTGTCCAACCAGTCGGTGGGCGACATGTTTACGGCCGGCATCGTGCCCGGTTTGATACTGGCGCTGGCATACGCCATCGGCATCGTCGCCATGGCCACGCTGCGGCCCGGCATGGTGTTCGAAGGCGGCGAGCCGCGCGCTGTTGCGGTGGGCGAACTGATGCCTCTGCCCGAGTTGCTGATGAAGCTGCTGCCCAGTCTGGTGATGATCGTGTTGGTGCTGGGTGGTTTGTACGCCGGGCTGTTCACTGCCACCGAGGCCGGTGCGGTGGGCGCGGCGCTGGCGCTGCTGATTGCCCTGCAGAAGCGCAAGCTCAACGCCGCCAGCCTGTGGAGCGTGTTGACCGAGACCGGCCATGTCACGGTGGCGGTCAGTTTTCTGATCATCTGCGCCAGCATCTACACCCGCATGCTCGCCATGTCGGGCATGCCGCAGTTCCTGGTGGAGCAAATGGCACACGCCGGCCTGGGTTCGGGTGGTTTCCTGGCGCTGTATGTGGCGCTGATTATTGCACTGGGCTGCATCATCGACTCGTCGTCCATCATGCTGATCGTCCTGCCACTGATGTTGCCGATTGCCCAGCAGTTCGACATGAACCTGGTGTGGTTTGGGGTCGTCACCGTGGTGGCAGTCGAGATTGGCCTGCTCACGCCGCCATTTGGGCTGTCGGTGTTCGTCATCAAGAGCACGCTCAACGATCCGCGCATCTCGCTGGGGGACATCTTTCGCGGCACGGCGCCGTTCACCCTCATCATGTTCCTGGTGCTGCTGCTGTTGCTGGCGTTCCCATCCATCAGTCTGGTGTTGCTCAAATGACTGCTTTAGAGACAAACCCACTGGCCGGCTTCCAGGTGGATCGGGCCGGCATCCGCACCATCGGGACCGGCCTGCAACGGCCCGAATGCATCTTGGCCGAGCCCGACGGCACCCTGTGGGCGGCCGACGCGCGCGGCGGTGTGACGCGTATCGCCGCCGATGGCTCCCAGCGTTTTGTCGGCCAGCGCTCCGATCCGCGCTTTCAGAGCGCCAGCGTGGCGACGGCGAATGATTTTGAAGCCAAGTTCACGCAAGGCACATTGCCCAACGGGCTGGCGTTTGCCGACAACGGCGACTTGCTGATTTCCAACTTCGGCACCGATCTGCTCGAGGTGATGACCCGCGACGGCGACACCCGCACCTTGTTCGACCAGATCGACGGCCGGCCGATTGGCAAGGTCAACTTCGTGCTGCGCGACTCGCGCAACCGGATATGGGTCACGGTCTCGACCCGCGTCAACCCCTGGACCCGGGCCGCCAGTTCCCGCGTGCAGGACGGTTACCTGGCGGTGGTGGAGCCGGGTCGCGGCATTCGCGTGGTCGCCGAAGGTTTCTATTTCACCAACGAGATCCGGTTGGATGCGCGCGAGCAGTGGTTGTACATCGTCGAGACTACCGGCCCGTGGATCACGCGCATGCGGCTCGACGAGACCTCTTCCCGGGGCGTGCGGCTGACAGACCGCGAGGTGTTCGGCCCCACACACCTGGGGGGTTATCCCGACGGCATCGCTTTCGACTCCTTTGGCAACCTGTGGTGCACGCTGGTCATGGTGGACCAACTCGTCGCGCTGACGCCGCAGGGCGACAAGATGTTGCTGCTCGACGACGGCGACCCGCGTGCGAGTCGCAACCTGATCGACCGGATGGCCGCCGGCACGGTGACGCCCGAAGACATGGGACGCGCGCGTGGCACCGTGGCCCCCTGGATGGCCAGCATCACCTTTGGCGGGACCGATCTGTGCACCGTGTATCTGGGCAGCCTGCTTGGCACCACCATCCCGTATTTCCGCTCACCTGTGCCCGGCTTGCCGATGGTGCACTGGCACGAACGCCGCTGAAGTCCGCGTATCCATCCAACTTGAGACCCCTGTCATGCCCCGCAAATTTGTCGACCTCTCCATCTTCCTCGAAAACGACGTCGTCAGCGACCCGCCGGCGTTTGCACCCAGGATCCAGTACTTCACCCACGACAATACCTTCGCCCAGATCGAACCGTTCTTTCCGGGGCTCAAGAAGGAGGACCTGCCCGACGGCGAAGGCTGGGCGGTAGAACTGGTGCAGCTCTCCACGCACAACGGCACCCACCTCGATGCCCCTTACCATTTTCATAGCACGATGGACAATGCGCTGGGCAGCAAGAAGCCGGCCATCGCCATCCACGATGTGCCGCTGGAGTGGTGTTTCCAGCCCGGGGTCAAGCTCGACTTTCGCGCGATGGCCGATGGTTACGTGGTCACCGCCGCGGATGTCGAAACCGAGCTGGCGCGCATCGGGCACACCTTGAAACCACTGGAGATCGTGGTCATCAACACGCGCGCGGGCTCGCGCTACGGCAACAACGATTACGTGGCTGCCGGTGCCGGGATGGGTTACGAGGCCACCATGTATTTGCTCGAGCGCGGCATCCGCCTGACCGGCACCGACGCCTGGAGCTGGGACGCCCCGTTTGTGCACACCGCAAAGAAATACGGCGAAACCGGCGACGCCTCACTGATCTGGGAGGGGCACAAGGCCGGGCGCGACATTGGTTACTGCCACATCGAGAAAATGCACAACCTGGAAGCCCTGCCCGCAGATGGCTTTTTCATCTCCTGTTTCCCGCACAAGATCCGTGGTGCGTCGGCTGGATGGACCCGTGCGGTTGCGATTTTCGATGACGCCTTGATGGCGTCGGTCTGACCCGACATCCCGATGACGCTAAACCACACCCACAACCCCGCCGCCACCAGCTGGCTTGCCGCCGCCAACGGCCACGTTGACTTCCCCCTTCAGAACCTGCCCATCGCCGTATTCAAGCGCAGAGGCCCGCATGAACTTTTCCGCGGTGGTGTCGCAATTGGTGACCAGGTGATCGACCTCGCCGGGTTGCGAGCGGCCGGTGTCCTCAATGGCCTGGCGCAGCAGGCTTGCAGCGCGGCCGCACACGACGCCCTCAACGATTTCCTGGCTCTGGGGCCGGCGGCATGGCAGGCTCTGCGCCACAGCGTGTTTGCCCTCCTGCAGGACGACGCGCCCGAGCATGTGCAGGCGGCGGTGCGGTCTTGCCTGGTACCACAGATCGAGGTTGAATTCACGGTGCCCACGCGGATTGGCGGCTACACCGACTTCTACACCTCCATCCACCACGCCCGCAACGTTGGGCAAATCGCCCGGCCCGACGATCCGTTGACCGCCAACTTCCAGTGGCTCCCGATCGCCTACCATGGCCGCGCCTCCAGTGTGGTGGTGAGCGGGACTGCGTTCAAACGTCCGATGGGGCAAGCCCTGCCGCCCGGCGCCAAGGTGCCGGTGGTCGGCCCCTGTGCCCGCCTGGACTACGAACTGGAGCTGGGCGTGTTCATCGGCACCGGCAACAAGCAGGGTGAGCCCATCCCCTTGGCACGTGCCGAGGATCACATCTTCGGCATGTGCCTTCTCAACGACTGGTCGGCACGCGACATCCAGTTCTGGGAGATGGCCCCACTGGGACCTTTCCTCGGCAAGAATTTCTGCACCAGCATCTCGCCGTGGATCGTGGGCATGGAGGCACTGGCTCCGTTCCGCCTGCCGTTTGCGCGTCCCGCCGAAGACCCCCAGCCGCTTGCCTATCTGGACGACGCGGCGAACCGCGCGCAGGGCGTGCTCGACATCCGGCTCGACGTGGTGATCGAATCCGCGCTGCGGCGCGCCAACGGCCAGCCTGGAACGCGCGTGTCGCACACGAGCTTTCGCCATCAGTACTGGAC
>JAJAZK010000213.1 GCA_026785765.1 Rhodoferax sp.
CTTCAGGTCGTTGCGGACGACCGTACGGCCTGCGGTGTTGCCGGGCACCGAAGCACCCACCTCATAGCGCCCGGCGTTGGCGCCTGCGTTCACCGTCGGCACCGGGGCGCCGCCAGCTTCGCGTAGCTGACCCTCGGCCTGTTCGACGCGGGCCACGGCCTGCGCGACGTCGGCGTTCGCGGCGAGTGCCTGTTCGACCAGGCGCGTGAGTTCGCCCTCGCCGTACAGCATCCACCAGTTCGGCGCGACGGCTGCGGCCGAGGCTGGTGGTGCGGCTTCAGGGAACTGCGCCGGTAACGCCACTGTGGGGCGCTGGTAGTCAGGGCCGACGGTGGTGCAGCCGCTGACCGCCAAGGCAAGGGCCAGGGCGCCCAGGCGCTGACGCTTCGGGTGCTGAAGATGTTTGTCCATGTTCAAACTGCGACGTCCGTCGGGCCACCGCGCACGGTGTCAGTGCCGTGCGCGTGCTGCGGTCTGGGCTTGCGCGCCAGTAGCGGGAAGAACAGCGGCACGAAGATCGGCGCCACAAAGGTGGCCACCAGCATGCCGCCGAAAACGCCGGTGCCCATGCTCTGCCGTGCGGCGGCGCCTGCACCGGTAGCGATCACCAATGGCACCACGCCCAGCACGAAGGCCAGCGACGTCATCACGATGGGGCGAAAGCGCAGCCGCGCTGCTTCGGCCGCCGCCACAGCCGCGCTCTTGCCCTGCTCCATGCCCTGCATCGCAAACTCGGCGATCAGGATCGCGTTCTTCGCCGCCAGGATCAGATAGACCATGATCAGTGCGAACCCGAACGCGAACACGCTGGCGTTGCCGGTTCGCTTCTCTTGAAAGGCCTGCGCCGTCCACTCGATGTCATAGCCCGGCGGCAGGCTCAGTCGGGCGGCGTCTTCCACCGCCTTGATAGCCTCGCCCGAACTGAAGCCCGCCTTTGCGCTGCCCAGGATCTTGGCCGCCACGTAGCTGTTGTAGCGCTCGACCTGCTCCGGCCCGATCACGCTGCTGACAGTGATCATTGCCTTCAGCGGCACCATGGCCCCGGTGGTGGCGCTGCGCACATGGATCGCGCCGATGTCTTCGGGCCTGGCGCGGAACTTGGCGTCGACCTGCATCGTCACACGGTAGGTGCGCCCGCTCTTGTTGAAGTCGTTCACGTACAGCGAACCCATCTGCGCTTGCAGCGCTGAAAACACGTCCGTGGCGGCCACGCCCAGGGCCAGCGCCTTTTCCTTGTCCACTTCCACGCGCAGCTGCGGCACCGTGGGACGGAAGAAGGTCTGCAGGCCAGTGAGTTCGTTGCGCGCGCGCAGCACGGTCAGGAGATCGAGGGCTCGGCGGACTTCACGAGGCGCTGGACAAGGCCGGTACCGTGTTGGGCCCGCTTGCTGCGTACGGGCTGCTGACCTGGCTGGGCGAATCGCCAGACACCCACCGCGTGCTGTTCTGGGTCGCTTTTGTGCCTGCATTGCTCACCATCGGGGTGCTGTCGCTGATGAAGGATCAACCCGGACTGCCACATGCGCCGCGAGAGCCTGTCCCGGAACTGGGCCGCGCTCAGCCCCGGGTTCAAGCGCTTCCGCGTCCCGGCCGGCGCCTTTGCGCTGGTCTATCTCAGCCTGGGTTTTCTGCTGCTGCGCGCCCACGACCTGGGATTTGGCGTCACGCAGATCGTGCTGTATGCGCGGTTCAATCACCAACGCGGTGATATCGTCGTCGCGTTCGCGGTTTACGACTTGTTCTACGCCATCGACGAGGCGCAGAGAGAGACCTTTATCGCCGGCATTGAGCCTGAGCGCCGCGTCAGCGTCGTCGGAGTTCATCGGCGGCCCCCAAGGCGGGATCCGCGACAGGCCGGACACTGGGGGTCAGCGCGTCATCGACGTTAATCCGACGGGAGCGGCAGGCAATTGATCGATGGCATTGCAAGTATTTGTTCCTTGGGTGCGCTGTCGCACGTTCGGCCGGTGGATTGTTCGTTAATCTTGAAAACCGAAGTTAACCAATGGAGTTGAGAATCATGAAAACAAACCTTACCGCAGTGGCCATCGTTGTCACAGCAACCGCGTTCCTCGCGGGGTGTGGAAGTGCTCCGGAGCAAAGGGTGAGTGTGCCAACTTATCCGGCAACCTCCCCGGCCAACACCTCATATTACGGAGTGGTGGAATCGATTCAGCTGGTTGCTGCCGAGCGCGCCTCTGGCGGCCCGGGTGTCGGAGCAATTGTGGGCGGCGTCGTTGGGGGAATTCTGGGCAATCAGGTTGGCGGGGGGACGGGTAAGGGCGTCGCTACCGTGGCCGGTGTGGTTGGCGGTGCGGTCGTGGGCAACCAGATCGACCAGAGAAATCGGGTGCCGTCTGCCGACTCGTACCAGGTTTCGGTGCGGCTCAGTAACGGCAACTACCAGACCTTTCAGCGGGACAACATTGCCGACCTGCGCCCCGGTAGCCGCGTGCGCATCGACAACGGGCTGCTGTATTCCTATTGAGGCATACCCTCCCAGGGAACGTTCCGTTCATTGCCTACGGCGTGACCCACGCACCGTTGTGGCTGCTGAGCACGCTCTTTTTCATAGGCCCGCGGCTACCGCCTGGGCTTTGAAAGCGGCTCAGTAGCTGTTGATGGGTTTGACTACTTGGGAGAAGGGATGCCGGTTTGGGTGTGCTTCAATTTTGGCGCGCACCGGAATAACTGCCGGGGCAGGATCGTTCAATTTGTCAACTGGATCTGAATTGTGGCAACCTGCGCAAAATCTAACCGCGAGGTTGCAACAAGGGTAAAGATCAGCGGCGCACCGAGAAAGAAATTCGTGGCTGTATTTAAGAAGATCCTCGAATCTGTCTGCGCAACCAGCGTGATCTCGACCCCGCCATAACTGACGGTTACCCCCGCTCCTGAAACGGCGCTGCCCCCAACCAAGAGCGACCACACAACCGGTTCGCTTGCATCAAACTCAATGTCCTGTCCAACGGAAAGCAAAATCGTCTGCGGCACGCCAGGAAGAATCAAAAGACCGCCAACTGGCTGACCTGAAACTGCGACGCCAATGTCAAACGGTGATGCAACCACAACGACAGGCGAGCCACCATCGTCGCCGCCACCGCCGCAAGCGCTCAACCCGAGCACCGTAGCCAAAATCACTGCCACCGGCCAACTCCGGGATGCCAAGGGCTTGCATCTTCCTACCCTGCAACGCTTGTCGCATACTTTCGTTGAACCGTTCATATTCACTCCCGAATATCGATCACCACACTGCACAAACGGCCACGTGACCGATGCAGTGTGTGATTTGCGCGGTCAGCGCGTATGTGCCACGCAGCACATTGCAGCGCCCAGTGCAACGCTGAAGATTTCGTTCCTCCAGCGAGGGGGCCAAACACCGGCGGCCGTACGCACCTTTTGTGAGAGCAAGGCAAAACTCGATCCTGCAATCCCGCATGGACCCTGTGGTTGCCTCCCACAGTTGAGAAAAGATGAGCGAAGACCGTTACGTCCGCGACACGGTCCCGTCTCCGGAACCCGTCACCTCAGGAATAACACAATCAGGATGATGATGAGAATTGCGCCGGCACCGATGTACATAATAAACTCCTTTGCGCCGCCGACCCTGGAAGAGAGTGCATGAACGGACGCCAGTAGATGTATTGAATCGGTTGCCCCGGCGATTGTCTGTTGCATAGCCAACACAAGGTCCACGATCCAGTCCATCGCGCAGTGAATCTCGGCCGTAGCGTCGACGGCATCAGGCACTCAGCCGCGCCAGAACTCGGCGCCCAAGATCAGTGTTAACAAAGCGGCACCCCAAAACACTACATAAACGGGGGCGAGGGCGATTGGTGTGGAGCGAGCCGCGTTGCGCGTGAGGTTGCCGACCCAGTGGCATCGCATGTCACGGCACGCAAAACGACGCGAGGGCACGAATATCGAAGCAAATCTGTCAATATTGCGGCGGTGGATTCGCTTCAGAGTGTAGCTGCCGCAACACGGGCACGCGAGCGAAGCGAAGCCAGCTCTGCGTCGTGCTTGATCGGGCTGCGGAATCGATGAGAATATGACCGAAGATGGCTCTTGGACGGGAGTGACTGGCATTAAGGGATGCTCCAGCGTTGGAGGAAGGAAGATGCGGCGGGCGGCTCCGCTTGTGTTGTTTGTACGATGTTGAAGCACTCGCCAGCAGCAGTGCGTACGACAACGAACACTTGACACGAATGGATGCACGTCAAGAC
>JAJAZK010000214.1 GCA_026785765.1 Rhodoferax sp.
AGTCCGGCCTGCGCGGCCTGGGCGGTGCCGGTTTTCCGGCGGGGCGCAAATGGCGCATCGTGCGCGAGCAACCGGCACCGCGAGTGATGGCGGTGAACATCGACGAAGGGGAGCCGGGGACCTTCAAGGACCGCACCTGGCTGGAGCGCGACCCGCACCGGTTCCTCGAAGGTGTGCTGATCGCCGCGCAGGTGGTAGGAACGGACGCGGTGTACATCTACCTGCGCGACGAATACCATGGTTGCCGCGCTTTGCTGCAGGCCGAACTCGAGCAGTTGCGGGCCGATCCGCCGTGCCATTTGCCGTTGATCGAGCTGCGCCGCGGAGCCGGCGCCTATATCTGCGGTGAAGAGTCCGCCATGATCGAAAGCATTGAAGGCAAACGCGGCGAGCCACGTATGCGCCCACCCTACATCGCCCAGGTGGGGCTGTTTGGCCGGCCCACGCTGGAGCACAACTTCGAGACCCTGTACTGGGTGCGTGACATCGTCGAAAAGGGCGCTGACTGGTTCAGTGGCTTTGGCCGCCACGGGCGCAAGGGCCTGCGGTCATTTAGCGTAAGCGGGCGCGTGAAACATCCAGGCGTCAAGCTGGCACCAGCGGGCATCACTTTGCTGGAACTTGTTGACGAATATTGTGGTGGCATGGCCGATGGCCATACCCTGTACGCGTATTTGCCGGGCGGTGCATCGGGTGGCATCCTGCCCGCCAGCATGGCCGGTGTGCCGCTGGACTTCGACACCCTGCAGCCGCACGGTGTGTTCATCGGCTCGGCTGCGGTGATCGTGCTGGGCCACACGGACCGGGCACGCGATGCCGCGCTCAACATGATGCGGTTTTTCGAACATGAAAGCTGCGGGCAGTGCACGCCGTGTCGTGTGGGCACCGCAAAGGCGGCACGGCTGATGGAGTCTCCGGTGTGGGACAACACCACACTGGAAGACCTCAACGTGGTCATGACCGACGCGTCGATCTGTGGCCTGGGGCAGGCCGCACCGAACCCGGTGCGTTGCGTACAGAAATATTTTTCGCATGAAATTGCAGCGGGGGCTAACGCATGAACGCACCGGCGAAACTGGCCGAGGTGATGCCACAGACCGTGGCTTTCAGCCTGGACAACGAAACCTTGCACGCCTATGAGGGTGAGACCATCATCGAAGCCGCGCAACGTTATGGAGTGGAGATTCCGCGCCTGTGTTTCAAGGAGGGTTACCGCGCCGATGGCAACTGCCGCGCCTGTGTGGTCGAGATCAAGGGAGAGCGCACGCTTGCGCCGAGTTGCTGCCGCAACGTGACGGCCGGCATGGAGGTTCTGGCCAATAGCGAACGGGCCCGCAAGAGCCAGAAAATGGTGCTGGAGATGTTGCTGTCCGACATGCCCGACCGTGGCTACAAGTGGACCGATGGCGACGCCAACGCGGACGTGGCAGCGCCGGTTGGCCAGCATGGCGAACTCAGCGACTGGGCGGCACGCCTGGATGTCACGGTGCGGCCGCAGCTCAAGGCCTTGCGACGCGCACAGCCCAAGGCCGATCTGTCCCACCCCGCCATGGCCGTGAACCTGGATGCCTGCATCCAGTGCAACCGCTGTGTGCGCGCCTGCCGCGAGGAGCAGGTCAACGATGTGATCGGGTTCGCCTTGCGCGGCGCGCACAGCGAGATTGTGTTCGACCTGAACGACCCGATGGGGGACAGCAGTTGTGTGGCCTGTGGGGAATGTGTGCAGGCGTGCCCGACGGGTGCCTTGATGCCGAAGACCCAGGTCGGTTCGCAACAGGTCGACCGACGGGTCGATTCAGTGTGCCCGTTTTGTGGCGTCGGCTGCCTTCTCACCTATAACGTGAAGGACAACCGGATCGTCAGCGTGGACGGCCGCGACGGGCCAGCCAATGCCAGCCGCCTGTGTGTCAAGGGCCGCTTCGGCTTTGACTATGCACACCATTCGCAGCGCCTGACCAAGCCCCTGATCCGCAAGCCTGGCGTGCCCAAGGATCCATCCGTCGCGCCCACGCCGGGTGACTGGTCTGCGGTGTTCCGCGAAGCCAGTTGGGAGGAAGCGCTGGCTTTCTCCAGTGGCACCTTGAAGGGTTTGCGTGATTCGCATGGTGCCAAGTCGCTTGCCGGATTCGGTTCGGCCAAGGGCAGCAACGAGGAGGCCTATCTGTTCCAGAAGCTGGTGCGCACCGGTTTTGGCTCTAACAACGTGGACCATTGCACGCGCCTGTGCCATGCCTCCAGCGTGGCGGCCCTGCTCGAAGGCGTGGGATCCGGTGCAGTGAGCAACCAGGTCAACGATGTGGAGCACGCCGGGTTGATCTTCGTGATTGGATCCAACCCCACCTCCAATCACCCGGTGGCCGCCACCTGGATGAAGAACGCTGCCCAACGTGGCGCAAAGATCGTGCTGGCCGACCCGCGTGTGACCGAGATCGGCAAACACGCTTGGCGCACCTTGCAATTCAAGGCCGATACCGACGTGGCCATGCTTAACGCACTGATCCACGCGGTGATTGACGAGGGCCTGGTTGACGAGGAGTTCGTGCGCAACCGCGCCAGCAACTACGCGGCCCTCAAAGAGAACGTCAAGGGCTACAGCCCGGAGGCGATGGCGCCAATTTGCGGCATTCCGGCGCAGACCCTGCGCGAGGTGGCGCGCGAATACGCGCGACCGGCGGGTTCGGTGCCCGGTGCGATCAAGGGCTCAATGATTTTGTGGGGCATGGGCATCAGCCAGCATGTGCATGGCACCGACAACGCGCGGTGCCTGATCGCGTTGGCCACGGTTACCGGGCAGATCGGCAAACCCGGCTCCGGCTTGCACCCGCTGCGTGGGCAGAACAACGTACAGGGCGCCAGCGATGCCGGGCTGATCCCCATGATGTTCCCCAACTACCAGCGTGTCACCAACACCGACGCGCACCGCTGGTTTGAGCAATTCTGGGGCACCAAGCTGGACGATCAGCCGGGCTACACGGTGGTCGAGATCATGCACAAGGCGCTGGCACCCGACAGCGACCCGCACAAGGTGCGCGGCATGTACATCATGGGCGAGAACCCGGCCATGAGCGACCCGGACCTGAACCATGCGCGCCACGCCCTGGCGTCACTGGAGCATCTGGTGGTGCAGGACATCTTCATGACCGAAACCGCCTGGCTGGCCGACGTGGTGTTACCCGCAACGGCATGGCCGGAGAAGACCGGCACCGTCAGCAACACCGACCGCATGGTGCAACTGGGCAAACAGGCAATCGACCCGCCGGGCGACGCCAAACCCGACCTCTGGATCATCCAGCAACTGGCAAAAGGCATGGGTTTGGTATGGAACTACCCCGGTGAGCACAGTGGTGTGGCTGCCGTGTATGAGGAGATGCGCCAGGCCATGCACACCGCCATTTCGGGAATCACCTGGGAGCGGCTGCAGCGCGAGTCCAGCGTCACCTACCCCTGCCTCAGTGCTGACGATCCAGGTTCGCCTACCGTGTTCATCGATAGTTTCCCCACGGCAGATGGCCGGGTCCAGCTGGTGCCGGCCGACATCATTCCTGCCAATGAGCGGCCCGACGCTGCCTACCCGTTCGTGCTGATCACCGGTCGCCAACTCGAGCATTGGCATACCGGCAGCATGACGCGGCGCGCTGCGGTGCTCGACGCCATTGAGCCGCTGGCTACCGCGTCGATGTGTGGCGACGACATGCAGGTGCTTGGTGTAGAGCCGGGCGACGTGATCACCGTGCGTTCGCGCCGCGGCCAGGTGGCAATCCACCTGCGCCGCGATGACGGCACGCCCAAGGGCGCGGTGTTCATCCCCTTTGCTTACTACGAGGCCGCAGCCAACCTGATGACGAACGCGGCGCTGGATCCAGTGGGCAAGATCCCCGAGTTCAAGTACTGCGCGGTGGCGGTCGTGGCGGGTGGCACGCTGATGCCGGCTGCGGGGTATGGAACCGGGTCGGGCGCCATGGCGCATTGACCCGCAAGCGATGGAACGGTACCTGCCACAGTTGTCCCGGGCGCGCGCCGAGCTGACGCGCGGGGTCGAGGCCGTCAACCAGTTTGGCGAAACCCAGACCACGGCCATCCCGGCCGAGCGGGCGCTGACGGTGTACGTGGACAAGACCGAACTGGTGACCCTGATGACGCTGGGCGCGCAGCCCGAGCTGCTGGTGTTGGGTTTCCTGCGTAACCAGCGGCTCATCGATTCGGCGTATCAGATCGAATCGATCACCGTGGATTGGGACGTAGGCGCTGCCGCCGTCAAGACCCGTGGCGGTCTGCCCGACCTGCGCGAACGTACCGCCAAACGCGTCGTTACCACCGGCTGCGGTCAGGGCAGCATGTACGGCGACCTGATGGCCGACCTCGGCCACATCGCACTGCCCGAGGCGGTGTTGCACCAGCAGCAGCTCTACGGCATCGTCAACACCATCCGGCTGATGGACAGCACCTACAAGGCGGCAGGATCGGTGCACGGCTGCGCGTTGTTTCGCGGCGAAGACATGCTGATGTTCGTGGAGGATGTGGGGCGCCACAACGCCATCGACACTATCGCTGGCTGGATGTGGCTGCAGGATGAAGATGTGCAGCGCGGCACCGACAAGGTGTTCTACACCACGGGCCGCCTGACCAGCGAGATGGTGATCAAGGCGGCTCAGATGGGCGTACCGATTGTGGTGTCGCGCAGCGGCATTACCGAAATGGGCCTGGAGCTGGCGCGCCAGCTTGGACTGTGTACGGTAGGCCGCGCCACCAACAAGCACTTCCTGTGTTTTTCTGCGCCGCACCGGCTGCAGTTTCAGCCTTCGCTGGCCGGGGCGCGGTTGCGAGTAGCAGCGTAGCGCTTGCGCCGCCCTATCGGCGCGTGACTACCACCAGATAGCGGCACGCGGCGCGGCCCGGGTTTCGAAACACGCAGTCGGCGGGCGGTCCGAGTTCCAGGCAGTCACCAACTTGCATCCGGTGGCGGGTTGTCCCTTCCGCAAACTCCAGCGTGCCAGCAAGAACCCAGATTTGCTGGCGTATGAAGCCGTAGGCGCTGGCAGGAAAGCCGACTTCGGCCTTGGCCGGCAGTTCAACTTCGACCAGTTGCACCGGCATGTCCGACAGCGGTGAGACCTGGCGCCGCAGGTAGCCGGTCTGCGGGTCTCTCCAAACCGATTGATCTATAGCCCGGACCAGCCTCGCGCTGCCGTCTTGCTCGGTCGTCAGCAGGCTGCTCAGCGTAAGGCCCAAAGCGCCGCTGATGCGCCCGATCAGGGCGGCGGTGGGGCTTGCGGTGCCGCGCTCAAGCTTGCTCAGCATGGCCTTGGAGACATCGGCTTGCCTGGCGAGGTCATCCAGTGTCCATTGGCACTGCTCAGCCAGACAGCAGCCGATGTGCCCGGCCAAGGTCCGGGCTGACGCATGCCGGATCAGGGTTGTGCGCGTTTCGCGCCTCAACCTTTAACGCTTGGCCTCCCGCTCAGAAGCGCGCCGTCAAATTAACGTGGAACTTGGTGTCACCAGCCTTGGGCGCGGTGGAGTTCAGCGTATTCGCCAACAAGCTGCCGGAGAGGATGCGCCCCCACTCTGCGGACAGCCCTACAGCACCGGCGTTATAGCGCAAACCCAGGCCAACGCTGGCCAGCCGGTCGTTTGATAGCTTTGTGGTGCCGTTGGAGTTGTTGTTGCGCAGCCAACCTGCATCGGCAAACCCCTGCAGGCGCAGGCCCGGCTGCAACTCGGGTGTGCTCAGCTCCAGAGTGGCCAGCAGCCCGCTGTCGCCCGAAATCGGGCGCTCGCCGGTGCCACGCACCGAGTTGGCACCGCCGAGGCCGAATTGTTCACCCGAGATCAGCGCGTCGGGGCTGTGCTGCAATTGGCCACGGAGGTTCCACAACCACCCCGCCGCTAAACTCGACAAGTAGCTCCCGCTGGCCCGCAGCGCCTTGAAACTCGCAGTGGTGATGCGTGGGTCTTCGCTCTGGTAGGCGGCCAGGTTGTTGCCATTGCCACCAGCCAGGTTGGCGATGAGTTCGGTGCTGTAGCCCCAACTGGCGCTGCTGGACTCCACTCGGGCGTTGTAACCCAGGCTCAAGGGGCGGCTGCGCCGCACCAGTTGGGTTGCCAATGGCACACCGGAAATTTTGGTGATATCGAAGCGTTTGTCTTCCAGCCCCACGGTGACAACCCCACGGTAGCCACCGTCTGGCGGAAGGTAATGGCTGTAATTCACACCCAGAGTCTGGCCCGCTCCGGTGCTGTTGAAGGTGCCGAAGTTGCCGACTACCTCGGAATGGGTGTAGCTCGCCGACACGACGCCACCCAGCCGGTACAGCGGTATGCGGTAGTTCAGGCCAAGCTGTTGCACGTCGCTGGTCCGCTCGATGGAAGTGGTGTAGGCCCCGGTGAACCGGTGGTCCAGGTTGAGCACGTTGGAGTGGCTGCCAGAGAAGGTGAGCCGGTCATTGCCGGTCGACTTGGCGCCGGTGTTGGCCAGGCTCACGGCAAAGTTCCACGGTTTGGCTTCGGTCACCACTACCCGCACGTCGATCTGGTCGGCTTCTGCAGCCTCTTTCAGTACCACCTGCACCTGTTTGCCCTGGCTCTCGTTGGCGATCGTTGTCTGCACCGCCAGTGTCCTGAAATTGGGCGCCGTTCCTTCGACCAGCTCGGGCAGGCTGGTGCGGATATTGGGTGCGTCAAAACGCTGCAACCCTTCTATGTTTACCTTGCCAACCACAAACTTCACGATCTTCAGGCTCACCGTTTCGCCAATTGTCTGCGGCGGCAGCACCACGCGGTGCAATGCAAAACCACGCTGCTTGAACGCCTCTTCCAGCGCTGCAGATGCCATTTGCAGTGTTTCAATGGTGGCATTGGCACGCAGGAATGGCGCCAGGATGCGGGTGGTGTCTGCGGCGGGCAGCGGGTTGTCGCCGCTGATGTCAAACCCGCGAATTGCAAATTCGGGCTTGGCCGGGGCGTTCATCGCAGCGGGTGGGCTTTGCGCGCTGGCCACGTGGCAGCCAAGCGCCATGGCCAGCAGCAACGCGCTGCGCCGTGGAGTAACGTTCAGCGACATTGGTTGGCAGAACGGTTGCCGTTCTCGTTGAGTATGCTCATAAGCATGGGGTTGGTACTGTTGGGTCGGGGGGTGCGGTCGAACTCAAGAAACAGCGGGGTCAGCAGCGGGCGCGCGGTGCGACCTGCGTCACTGGCGAAGCCGGTTTCTCCCTTGCCCAGGTGCAGGGTTTCGCTGTTGGTGGTGACTTCTATGTGGCCGTCGCGTACGAAAACATACAGGCCTTCCTGATCGTCACCCACCGATGTCGCCGAAAAAAGCTGTTTGCTGTCCACCGGCACGGTGTCCGGCCGCGGAAGGTTCTCCAGAATCGGCGCACTGAAAGGCCGTATGCCGGTGGAGCTGACAAAAAGGCCCTGCCCGGCACTGAGGACTTGCAAGGCGCTCAAGCCGCCGCCCTGGGCCGGGTTGGTGGGCGTGACCTCGACCGTGCCAAGCCAGGTGAAGAAGCTACAGCTGTCGTCGCACTCCATGTCCAGCCCGGTGCCGCGAATGCCAATGGTGGCGGTCGAGGTGGTGAAAGCCACGTTGCGGTTGTTGGCACGTGCGATCAGCCCGGTGAGTGCACGCGCCGACCCGCGCAACAGCGACACCAGGAACTTGCCATCGCCCGGGTTCTTGTCGTCATACACAAAGTTGTCCACCCGAAAGCGCGTCGTCGCACCAAGCGTGAGGCGGCTGTCGTCGCGAAAGGCCAGCACGCCGCGCGCGCTGCTGCCGGTCTCCACCGTCTCGCCGGGGTAAATGCTGCCACCGTCCACCAGCCGCCTGCGCACGCCGCTGTTGTCCACCGCCATGATCTCGCCCTGTGTTGCCACCAGTTTGGCGCTGGCCTGGACGGCGTTGGGGCGGGCTTGCTCTGGGACCCTGGCCGACTCCGCCGAACATTCACGCTGACAGATTCGTGCGTCGAAGTCGGTACCGCGGATACCGATGGTGGCAGTCTTGGTCTGCAGTTTGGCCGCGTCGGGCGCGTTCTTCGATATGAGGCCGGTGATGGCACGCAAGCCGCCGCTGAACAACTGCATCACCATACTGTTGTTGGTGGCACCTTCTTTGTACTGAAATTGCTGTACCACCATGTTGGTGCCGGGGCGCAGCGTCATGCGGGTACCGTCCGTCAAACGCACAATCGCGGTGGAGCCGGCCGACGTGCTCAGGGTGTCGCCCTCGCGGAACTCCAGCCCTTTGCCCAGAATGCGCGGGGTCTGGCCCGGCGTCTGTGCGTAACCCGCACCCCGGCTGAATTCGACTTCACCGGCCGATTGGGCAATGGCACCTTGTGGCAGCACTATCCAGGCACCCAGCAACAGCGCCGTGCATTTTTTCCTGCAGATCAGCGACATATTTCGCCCTCGGCAACAACACCGTCGGCCGCGCCTCGTCTGCGCCTGCTGCCATTCGGGTTGAAATCATCCTGTGACAAACGCTCGCGCAAATTCCTCCTGAACTGTCCGTCGAATGACTGCATCTCAGAGCGCAGTTCCGTCAGCACCTGCTTGGGTGGCGGGGCTATCGCCACCCCCCCGGACAGATAGGAGATCACGGCCCCATTCGCGGTCGCCTGTTGCCCATACGGCTGGAAAATGTTGGCCGATGCCACTGTGACCCCGTTGAACCCAAGCACGGCACCGGTCTGCGCCAGGTTGGTATCTGCATACAGGCTCAGCAAATTTCGGGCGGCTACAGGGCCACTCACCAGCATGCTCCCGCCTGGAAGGACCGCTGCCACGTCGATGCTGCCAGCCGTATTGATGACAGTGCCGAGCAACATCGGGCCAGACGACTGCACCACGATATCGCCACTGCCCGCATTGCTGGCACGCAGCCCTGCAATCCGGTTGCCGGCGCTGACCAGGAAGATGCCGGCCAGCGTGTCGAGCGTCAACTGGCTGGTAACCAGGGCACTGCCGGTTTGCATCACTGGACGCGCGCTGCTCAGCGACTGGATGGAGACAGTGCCAACCAGGGGGTCGAGCGATACAGTCCCGGCCCCGGCCGGGATCACAACCGCTGCCACGTTGGCACGGTCGGGTATCGCGCCACCGGCCCAGTTGTTCGCGCTGGACCACAAGCCATCGCCGGCGCTGCCAGTCCAGCTGACGCTGGCCAGCTGGTTGATGGTGCTGCTGGTGTTGTTTACCAGGTTGACGCTGTAGTTGGCCCCGCCATTGCCGTCGTTCACCGTAATACCTGACACCGTGACGGTCTTGTTGGTTCCAGCGTTCCTGTTGGCGAAAGCGAAGCTGCCTCCAACCAGGGAGTCGCCGGCAGCGAGCGCGCCGCCGGTAACCACGGCCGCACCGAGGGCGCTGGTATTTCCATCGTAGTCTTTGGTCACCGCGTTGGTGCTCAAGGTCAGGCTG
The DNA here is from genome assembly GCA_026785765.1 of Rhodoferax sp. GTDB lineage: Bacteria > Pseudomonadota > Gammaproteobacteria > Burkholderiales > Burkholderiaceae_C > CAISIP01. Next base: position 9,427 of record JAJAZK010000214.1, read on the forward strand.
GCACCCGTCACCCTGCCGACCGCGCCGGTCAACGAGCTGACGAGCAGGCCATAACCAAAAACGGACGCACTGCCATCGCGCACATTTGCTACTGCCAGGCCATTCACCGTAACCAGCTTGCCGACACCCACATTGCGGCTGTCGTAACTGCCGACCACCGGGCGGTTGAGAGTGATCACGTCGCCTACAAGGCCGCTGACGCTGTAATTGCTTGCGCCCAGTGTGGCAGCGGTAGTGCCGTCATAGCGTTTGTTCACCACGCCGACGAGCGACGCTGTCAGGCTTGGCGACAGGCTGTAGAGGAAACCGTCTCCGGCACCCAGAATCGGCGTGGCGTCGCCAAAAGTCTTGCCGTATTGCTTGAAGTCGTACACCAGCCCGCCGCGGGTGTCGTTGGCCGGGTCGGCCGAAAACACCAGCCACCTCGCGCCCGCCGCTGTGTTGAGCGCGCCCGCTCCCGCCGTGTTGATGAAGGACGCCGAACCGGCGTCCACCTTCAGCGAGTCGCCCGACGCGGCCGTTGCCGTAATCGCTGCTATGCCACCGAGGTTGACACCCAGCACGCTGTCGAGCAACACGTTGGCACCTGACACCCGGTTGTTGATAAAAATCGTGTTGGCGTTGACCGCGATGTCGCCGGCCGTGCGAATGGCGGTCTCACCGGCCACGGCTCCGTTCAAGGCGAATGTGCCATTGGGTACGTTCAGCGTGATATTGCCGCCCGCCAGGTTGGCGGTCGTGCTGCCAATCCGCACGCCAGCCGAAGGGCTGCTGCCGGGGTTGATGACCAGGTTGCCACCCACGGTCGCGGTAATGGTGGTAGGCGCGCCTCCCACGACATTGGTGCCCAGAGCCACTCCGGAGACAGTGCCACCAGTCAGCGTCAGGTCTCCGATCACATTCAGCGCGAGGTTGGTGGCACCGCTACCAGCCCCGCCAATACGGGCTCCGCCACCTTGGGTGCCGTCCAGGCTGGGCGATGAGCCACCACCCGTGATATCCAGGTCGCCGATGATCGAAATATTCTGGACCGGCGCAGTGATCACCGCAAAATTGTTGATGCCTGCTGCACCAGCTTGCAACGCCGTGGAACTGGCGCTGATGGTCTGCGACCCCACAATTGCGTGGATGTCCGCAAAGTTGCCATTCAAATTGGCACCACCACTGGCACCGCCAGTCAGGTTGATGGTTGGTGCGCCACTGATGGTCTGGGTTCCGTTAACCGCCTCGACCCGGGCAAAGTTCAGGCTGGCACCGGTACCGCCGGTAAGGTTCAAGCTGCCACCCGACGCAAAATTTAGCGTCTGAATGGCACCAAAATTGCGGATGCGCGCCAGGTTGGTCACACCAACCCCGCCTTGCAGGTCTACTGCGCCGCCCGCTGTAACCGTGATGGTTTGCGTTCCCGTGGTTGCCCCGCTGGCATTGCTCTGCTGTATGTTGGCCAGATTCTCGGTGCCGCCGGAGCCGCCGGTCAAGGTAATCGCCGACGCAGTGATGGTTTGCGACCCGGAGTTGGTGGCGATGTAGGCACCGTTGCCCTCACCCACGATGCCGCCGCTGGCCCCGCCTGTCAGGTCGATGGTTGGAGACCCAAAAATCGATTGGGTAGCATTGTTACCCGCAAAAATCTGTGCGAACGCCCGACTGCCGTTGGTGCCGCCGGTAAGGTCGATGCTGCCCCCACTGGCAAACGTGATGGTTTGCGAATCGCCGTCGCCCTCGATCAGCGCGCGGCTGCCGTGCGTGGCACCACCCACGTTTTGCAGAGCCGAAGACCCGCCCTGCATGACGATGGCTCCGCCGCCAGTTACCGTGATTGCCTGCGAGGTGCCAGCACCACCACCCTGGAATATCTGCGCGTCGTTGTCGGTCTGCAAGCCCGTGCCGCCGCCACCGGTGAGGTGCAGGCCACCGGCACCCACCGTGAAGTTCTGCGACCCATTGGTGGAAATAATGGCACGGTTACCCAGGCTGAAACCGCCACCGTTGAGGCCGCCTGCCAGGGTAATCGTGGGCGAACCCGAAATGGTTTGCACGCTGCCAGCGGCGTTGGCAAATATGCCTGCGGTATGACGTGTACCCACCGTGCCGCCCGCAAGATTCAGCGCGCCGCCAGCGATGAAGTCGATGGTTTGCGCGTTGCCCGGCGACAGCACAGTAGCTTCGTTGAACGACCCGCTGCCGGAGCCACCAAACAGATTCAAGTTGCCGCCACCGCGAACCTCCACCCGTTGCGACGAACCGGCATTGGACGAGCCGATCAGGGCCACGTTGCGGCTGCCGCTGCTGCCACCGTTCAGGGTGTAGTTGCCCGCCGACACGGTTTGCAGCGCAGCGCCTCCCTGGTCGATGAACGCACAGGTTCCCAACCCGGACCGGCAGTCGCCACCCGCCGCCCCACTACCCGAGCCCCCCAGCAGCGCCAACAGGCCGGTTGTTTTGACGGTCTGGGTTCCGCTGGCGTTGAAGATGCCTGCGCGTACGCCGTCCAGCGCGCCTGCCAGCATCTGGATGCCGCCAAGCTGGCCAGTTTGACCGGCTGTAATTTGCTGGTTGTTGCCTCTGATGTCGGAGTCGCCAGTGCCGGCACCTATGCCCAGCTGCAGGTTATTGGTGCTGGACGCACCTTGCAACACGATCGTCTGGTTGCCGCCGCTGACGATCGAGGCCAGGCCACCGTTGCCGCGCACACGGGCTGCGTCGGCATTGTTGACCGTGATGGTCTGGGCCCCAGCGCCGCTGCTGGTGATGGTGGCAATGCCGGCCGCCGAGTCAGCATTGCGCACCAGCAGGCCCTCACCCGCGCCGTTCACGCCAGTGGTCGTAATCGACTGGTTAGCGCCGCCAAAACTCGATATCTCCGAATTACCGGCTGCCAGCGACGTCAACACCTCGACGTATTTCGCGTTGACGGTCTGGCCGGCGCTCTGCGCCAGCAGGCCGGCACCGCTTCCGGTACCCTGCACCGTCAGGCCACCGGCCAGGTTGACGTTGATCGACGCAGCGGACGCAAAGCTCCGCGCCCGCATGACAGCTGCAGCGTTGGTGTTGGCAATACTGAGCAGACCACTGTTGGCGAAAACGCCGGCACTCAAGGTAATCGTATCGGCCGCTGTGAGCGACACGTTGCCCGACGCGTTGATGCCGCCACTGTTGATGGTCAAATCGGTGGCTGCCGTTAGCGTCATGTTATGGCCCACCAGCAGCGCCGGAATCACCAGCGGGCCAATGCCGCTGAACAGCGTGATGTCGGCGCTACCCGCGTTGATGGTGGTACCCGGCAGCGTCAGGGTGTGCCCGGCCGCCAGGGCCACCGGCTGGTTGGCACCGCTGGCCAGCGACAAAACGGTCAGGCTGCTGCCAGCGCCCTCCACCACGTTGATCGCCTGGCCCGATACGTTGAGCTGGTTCAGGTTGTTGCCGGCCGTGGCGAGGGTAACGTTGCCAGCCGCGTTGACGCTGGTGGTACCGCTGATGACAAGCGCAGCGCTTTGCGTAACAGCGCCACCTGCATTTACCGTCAGGCTGTTGGCTGACGTCACTGCCAATGACACGGCATTAACGTCGGTAATGTTTACCAAGGTGCCGGTCACGCCGATGCTGTTGAAGTCGTTACCCGCATTGAGCGTTACCGGGTTGCTGGCCGCGTTAATGGTGGTCGCGCCTGCCACCACTGCAGCAGCGCTCTGGGTCAGGCTGCCACCCGTGTTTACCACCAGGCTGGTCTGGGCGTTCACCGCATTCAGCACCAGCGCGTTGGAGTCGCGAAGTTGGACCATCCCGCCGGTTACGCCAAGGCTGTTGAAGTTGTTGGAAGCATGGGTGAGCGTCACTGCGCTGGTACCCGCATTCACGCTGGTGGCTCCCCCCGCAGTGATGGGGGCAGCGCCACCCTGGCCGATAGCGCCAGATGCGGTCAGCGACAACGCGCCAGACGTCACTGTGGCGCCATTCAAGGTCAAAGTGCCGGTGGGGGCTGCCAGCGCCAGCGAAGCCACACTCAAGGCGTCATTGAAAGCAAAATTGCCGCTGGCCTGGTTGATGCTGACGTTGCCACTGGGCGCAAATGTGCCAGCGGTGTGGTTGAAGCTGCGCGTGATGCCAACGGTACCGCTGCCACCCAGCGAAGAGCCGCCCGCCGTCTGCACGTAATCCTCGATGCTGACTGCACCGTTGACGGTAACCCCGCCTCCCACCGTGAGCTGTTCAATACTGCCGCTGGTGTTGGCGAAACTGGCGCTCACACCGGATGCGATCGCCAGCGTGCCGGTTCCGCCAAAGGTGGTATTGCTGAAATTACGTGCGCCACCAAACTGCTGCGACAGCGTGAGCACACCGCCGGCGTCGATGAATACCGCGCCCGCCAACGTATTGGCGTTCTGCATCGACAGCGATTTGCCGACACCGAGATTCAGCGTGCCACCTGGCAGGTTGGAATAACGTGCCTCCCAGGAGGTGTTGACGCCGCCGAACGTCCCGTTCACGTTTATCGTGCCGGCATTGTTCAGAATGCCTCCCTGCGGATTGCTATCGCTCAGAAACGACCACTGGTTCGACGAGTTCACATTGAGCGTACCGCCGTTCAGGTTGGCAAACGTCGCATATCCGCTCTGGTTGGGCAGCCGGATGATGGACTTGCCGTTCATCGTCACGGTACCCGAGTTCTCCCAAACGCGCCCGTTCTGGACGATGACGTCCAGTTGATCGTTGACACCGTTTAGCACGACGGTGGCACCAGCGCTAGTCGTTACCCGGCCGGCAACCGTGGTGCCGGGGTTGAGCTCAACCGTAAAGTTGGTGCCGGCTGCCGCGCCGCTGCGCTCGAATGTGGTTGTACCAGACGCAAAAACGATGTTGCGATCGGCATTCAATGTGAGGCTGTTGGAGTTCGTGTTGGCGTTGTTCGTGCGTTGGATGACGATGGGGCCGTTGCTCAACCCGTCAAAGGTAATGTCTCCGCTGCCCGCGCCGCTGATCGACGGGTTGGTGGTGGTAACCACAACGTTCAGATTGCTGCCGGCATTGATGAACTGGTTCAGGTTCGCGTCCGTCAGGGTGGACGTGGCGGCTCCGTCCACCGGTCTGAAAAAGGTTAGGCTTCCTGGCCCGAGAACGATGGTGTTCTGCGTCGCGTTACCCAGCGCACCGGGAGCGGCAGCGTGGGTGATGGTGATATCCGACGGGTCCAGCAGCCAGGTTCCGGGTTGTGCCGCCGAGCCGGAGGCGGTGACGCGAATACCGTTGACGTCCAGATAGCGGTGCCCCGAAGTCTCTACAAAACCACCGCCCCCACTGGCGGATGCCGCATTGGCAGCGATGGTGCCGTAGGCCCGCGTCACGTCATCGGCCCAGACGATCACCCGTCCACCCGAGCCGCTGGCCGTAGCGTTGGCATTGAGCAAGGTGTCCGCACCCACATAGGTCATCTGGGCGTTCGGCACCTGTGTATTGCGGCCCTGGTAGTCGCCGCCAATACGGATGGAACCGCCGCCGTTTGCGCCAGAAGCATCCACCTCTGCCTGGTCTGCGATTGCAACGCGGTTGCCGAGCACGTCCACCCGACCGCCCAGCGTGCCGCTGGCGACAATTCGCCCGGCACCTTCGACCAAGGCATCACCACTGGCCCTGAGCACTACTCTGCCACCCTCCAGATTGGCCTGTAGAGCCTGTATCTCGCCACTGTGGCGCAAGGTACCTGCAAAAATGCCTACCGCATCACCTTGCAGTGTTCCCAGATTGCGCACCTGGTTGGCCGGAGCCTGCACCTGTAACGTAATGCCCTCCAGACCGCGCCCGGTGATCTCTACCTGCTGGCCGGCCGCCAGCACCGTGCTGCCATTCGGTGCCTGCACCAAGGCGCTGCGCGCTGTGTCGATGTTAGGTGCCAGCAACACGACATCACCATCGCGCGCGGTGATACGCCCCGCTACCGTGATCCCGGCGGCCCCATCCATGTTGCTGCCTGCCGCGCCAAAACGCAGCCGACCCGCCGACGCGTCGGCGTCGCTCATACGCAACGCAGAAGCAATGAAACCTGCCGTGTCGACCACCGCACCCGCGCCCACCGCGATACCCGACTGGTTGACCAATACCAGCTTGCCGTTGGACGACAAGTGGCCAAAAATTGCCGAAGGCGTGTTGGTGACAACGCGGTTGATCGACGTGCTGCTGGCGCTGGGTTGCTGAAAATTGGTGCTGCTACCGGGCGCTATGGAAAAGCTTTGCCAGTTAATCGCCGAGTGGTTGCTGCCAATGCCGTTTAGCGTGGCGACGCGCAGTTGGTTCGGTGCCGGGTTGCTGAAACTGGCCTGCCCATGAATGGCAACTCCGCCAGTGGGCAGGGCCTGCGCCAGGCTGGCAGGGCTGGCAAATGCGCTGGCAAGTGCCAGCGTCAACACAGCCGGAGGGAACGACCTGCGCCCACCTGTAGCTTCAACCACAACCATAAGAGGCCCGCGCCTCTGAGCCGACCACTCGTAACGCATGTTCTTTCCCCAAGAACTTATTTGGAAACCGGTCACGGCAAGTTGCCACCAAAGTGGTTCGGCGCGCTGAAATTAAGACCGGGCAAGCTGGTACCGGACCAGCGCTGTCAGTCACTGAATGTAATGCGTTGCCAGCGCTCGGGCGTAAACCATTTTGCGGATGCTCAACAACGCGTTGCACGCAGACCACAGACCGAATGGGCCATTGACAAGTTCGCTCATGCCAGCAACTGCCGCAGAACATACGGGAGTATTCCCCCGTGGCGGTAATAGTCGGTTTCAATCGGGGTGTCGGCAGAGTCGATTGACGATACCGCCAAGGTGATCAGCCGTATGGTGGACCTGGCGCTGGCTGTACTCCCCGACACTGCCGTGACCGTGGCGTGTGCACGTATCGTCAACCTGTTCCGATTCAGAACTGTTTCGATTCAGTCGGAAGACATCCCTGCGAAGTTGTACTGCGTTGGCGCTGGAGTCTTTTGCGGCGCGATGTGTTGCACTCTACCGGCACCTTGAAGGGTTTGACGCCCAGTGCTGCACTCAGGCACGCAAATCCTGCGACGGCGCAAATTGCGCGTGGCCCAATAAGTTGCCGCACGTGGGATGCCCCGAAAGTGACAACGTTGCCAGGGCAGCGCAGGCCCTGTAGAACTGAGACGTTCCCGATCGGACCTCAAGCGCGATCCTGAGCCGGCGCCGCGGGCCCGCGCGCGATCTGGTGACGCGCAGCCTGGCGCGCACCACAAACTACCCATTCACCTCGATCACCATCGAACCCACCTCGTCGACGCGCGCCGTGTGCCCCAGTCCCACCAGCGTGGTGGCGTCGAGCTGGACCACGATGGCAGGGCCGGTGAACTCGGCACCCGCGCCGAGTTTGTCGCGGTCGTAAACCGGGCAGTCGCGCAATCCGGACTGAAAAAACACCGGTTGGGTGCCGACCTGGGCCTGCCCGATGTCGCGGTTTGGCGCAAGCCTTGGCAATGTGGGTTGTGAAAGGCTGCCGACGGCCGTGACACCCAGGGTGACGATCTCCACCGGCGCATCCTCCTGGGCAAAGGTGTACATCTGGCGGTGCAGCGCATGAAAGCGTGCAATGCAGGCCCGCGTGGCATCGGGCGTGACCGACCCGTGCCAGGGTACGGTCAGCTCGAAACCCTGGCCCTGGTAGCGCAGGCTTGCCGAGCGCTGCAGCACGCGCCGTTGCGCCTGCAGCCCCTCGCCCTCGAACCAGGCATTTGCGCGTTGTTCGAGCTCGGCAAACACCTGCTCCATGTCGTCGTAGCGAAAGTCGGGGGGGCGTTGCAGGCAGGTGCGGGCGTAGTCCGAGCGAAGGTCCGACACCATCAGGCCCAGCGCCGACAACACGCCCGGTGCCGGTGGAACGAGGATGCGCTGCACCCCCAGCAGATCGGCCAGCGCGCTGCTGTGCAGCGGGCCGGCACCGCCAAAGGGAAGCAGCACGAAGTCGCGCGGATCGTGGCCGCGTTCAATCGACACCACGCGAATGGCGCCGAGCATGTTGTTGTCGATCACGGCCAGGATGCCGCGGGCGGCTTCCTCCACGTTCAGGCCCAGCGGCTCGGCGACCTTGAGCCGGATCGCCTCGCGTGCCCGGTCGCGGTTCAAACCCAGGCTGCCGTGCAGCAGATAGGGCGGCAAATGCCCCAATACCAGGTGCGCATCGGTCACCGTGGGTTCCGTGCCACCGCGCATGTAACACACCGGGCCCGGCACAGCACCCGCGCTGCGTGGCCCGACCGTCAGGCCGCCGGATCGCGAGACCGACGCGATCGACCCGCCACCCGCGCCGATGGTGTGGATATCGACCATGGGCAGTGACACCGGCCACTCACCGATGCGCGTAGCAGTGGTGGTGTTGGGCGCACCGTTCTTGATGAGACAGATATCGGCCGAGGTGCCGCCGATGTCGATCGTGATCAGGTCCTTGAAGCCGCTGGCCAGCCCGATGAAGGCAGCGCCCATCACACCCGCCGCAGGGCCGGATAGCGCGGTCTGCACCGGCGAGACCTTGACTTCGCGCGTGCCGGTGACGCCGCCGGACGATTTCATCAGCAGCAATGGCGCCTGGATGTCACGCGCCTGCATGCGTGCCTCCAGCCGACCGACATAGGTCGACACCGACGGCATCACGTAGCTGTTGAGCAGGGTCACCAGTGTGCGCTCGTACTCGCGGAATACTGGCAACACTTGCGACGAGATGGAGAGCATTGCTTGCGGATAAACCGACAGGAACACTTCGCGCGCGCGCAGCTCATGTGCCGCATTGGCATAGGAATGCAGGAAACAGATGGCAACCGCCTGGATGCCGCGGGCCTGGATGCGCCGCGCTGCTGTACGCACCGCCTCCTCGTCGAGTGGATGAAGCTCTGCGCCGTCCGGGCCGATGCGCCCGGCGACCTCGAAGATCTGTTCCGGCTTGACCGGGCGCGCTGCGCGGCTCCATGAATACAGGTTGGACTTGCGCGGAATGTCATGGCGCGCAATCTCCAGCACATGCCGGAAGCCGTCGGTGGTCAGCAAAGCGCAGGCCGCACCCTTGCCCTCCAGAATCAGATTGGTGGCCACGGTGGTGCCATGCAGCAACTGCGAAATGTCGTGCGCCTGCTGGCCCGAGGCCTGCAGCCCCTGCTCGACCCCGTCGTCGAAGCCGATGGACTGGTCCTGCGGTGTAGACGACACCTTGGAGTTCCAGAACCGGCCAGACACGCTGTCGAAAGTCACCACGTCGGTGAAGGTGCCGCCGATATCGATGGCGATGCTGGTGCGCTGGGCGGACGGTCCGCAAGGGACGATGGTGGTGGTGGTCATGGTGGTCGTGTTGATTCGGTTCATTCCATCGCGTCGACGTACTGCCCGTTGTGGAACAGCTTGCCTGGTTGGCGTTGGGTCAGGCGGCGTGATTGTGTGGCCGTAAGGTCGATTTCGATATCGTCACCTTGCGGTTGCACCACCACACCGTAGTCTTGCACTGCACCCGCTGTGCTGACGTAGCCGCCGCGCACGTCGTCCAGCACCAGTGTCGTGTCGCGGTCGAACGGGTGGCCCCAGCCGCCGCCGCCGCAGGTCTGGAAGCGGATCACATCGCCCGCCAGAACACGTTCGCCGTCGGACAACGGTGACACTTCGCGTTCGTCGGGTCGGCCCGGGTTGATGACGCAGCGCCCGGGCCGGCCGGCTTGTCCGCCACTGACGCCC
>JAJAZK010000215.1 GCA_026785765.1 Rhodoferax sp.
GGGTCGCACAGGCGCAGCGTCTGGTCGATTACTTCATTCCCCTGGTCAAGAGCGCCGCCGCCGATGACGATGTGCTGGTGATCGGCGACCTAACAGTTACGGCAAGGAAGACCCGATCCTCCTGTTGGCCGTTGCGGGCCTGACGGACCAGCTCGCGCTGCGGCTGGCGAACCCGTATTCCTTTGTATTTGATGGTGAAGCAGGGTACCTGGACCACGCCTTGTCTTCAATTTCGCTCTCGGCACAGGTTAGTGGCGTGACCGAGTGGCACATCAACGCCGATGAGCCTTCGGTCATCGACTACAACACCGAGTTCAAGCCGCAGGACCTGTTTACCGCGTCGCCGTACCGTGCATCCGACCACGACCCGGTAGTGGTCGGCTTGAATCTCTTGAAGAAACTGACCGGAACCGCCGGCCGCGACGTCCTGCTGGGGACCGCTGGCGACGATGTGATCACGGGCGGCGAGGGCGCCGATACCCTCAGCGGCGGTGCCGGGCGCGACGTGTTTGTATACCAGAGCATGCGCGATGCTGGCGACACCATCACCGACTTCAGCCCCGGGCAGGACCGTGTCGACCTGCACGGCTTGCTGGTCAGCATTGGTTACACCGGCAGTGACCCGGTAGCAGACGGTTTTGTTCGCCTCGTCGCAGGTGCTGGCGGCGTTTCGCTGCAGGTGGACGTGGATGGGCCTGCCGGTGCCGCAGCGTTTCGCCCGCTGCTGCTGCTGCGCGGTGTCAGCCTGCCGTCACTGCTGGCCTCGCGTGACTTTATTTACTGATCAGGAACCGATCCATGAACTCTATGCACTTTGGATTTGCGGCTGTTGCGGCTGCTGCCTTGACCTTTACCGTCCCTGCAGCGGCGATTGCGCCGCTGGGCGGGTTCGACGGCAGCTTTGAGACTGGGCTGGCCGGCTGGACGTCGACCGGTGACGTTTCGCTGCGCTCGCTGGGGCCTGCGGCACCCAGCCAGGGCTTTCTCTACGTGTTGCTTACCAGTGCGTCTAAAACATCCCAGGATGATTTTCCGGTCGCCGCCGGTGTATTCAACTTCTCCGGCACGGCGGCTGCTGATGTGGCGGTGCTGCAGTTGCAGCTGGGTGTGGCTCCGGGCGCCCTGGACCCGGACCCCGTCAACTTTGTGTCGGCCCTTGAGGGCTCCATCATCCAGCGCAGCCTAGTAGTGCAAGCTGGCAGCACGTTGAGTTTCGACTGGAACTTCCTGACCAACGAGAGTGGGCCTGCGCCCTTGCCCGACTATGCCTTCGTGAGCATCAACGGCAACCTGACGCGCCTGGCAGACACAGCATCCGTGTTGCAGCCATCCAGCTTTTTCACCCTTGCAACTGGCTATCAGACCACCAGCATTGTGTTTGCAAGTGACGCAACTGTGGTGTTGGGGTTCGGCGTGGTGGACGTGAGCGACTTCACCGTGACCTCGGCACTGGCCATCGACAACATCCAGATCACGCCGGTGCCAGAGCCGCAGACGTACGCCTTGCTGCTGGTCGGCCTGGCAACACTCGGCGCACTGGTGCGCAAACGCCGGCGCTGATGCCGCAAGGTAAGCGCCTCAATACGCTGACGCATGCGGTCGGCGCTGGTTGCCGCATCCGTCTTGTTCCACTAATACCAAGGAACGCAGAAGATATTCTGGGCGACTGTTGACCACTGCGCGTTCTACCTTCTGATCGTTGGAACCTGCACGCCCTCTGCGTTGGCGACCTTGCGTTTCGCTGGTGCGGACCTCGCAATAGTCCGATCGGACTATGGTGGGATCGGTGGGCACCGGTATGCTGGCGCAAAAATCGCTCGCTGGGCGTTTATGGACGTGGGAAGCCGTCGCGCCCGACGAATCTTGGACTACCATCGGCGTCCCGGTGGGTTGCTTGAGCGCTACTTGAGCCGGTACTCGAACTGCACGAAAGGGAAAACATGCGCGCTATCAAGGAGGCTCGGAAACTCATCGAGCAAAACCCCGCCGACCCGTCGGCTAGAATTTTTGCCAGGCTGGTGTTGGCGCTCGAATCCGAAGTGGATTTCCCGATCTCCGACATTTACCAATTGGATTACGACCGCTTCGGTCTCGCAATCGCCGTTTTGACCGAATGGCGGCTGGATCGGTATTACGCAGGCAAGGCGCGACTGTTCGATGTGGCGTTGCAGGCAAAGGACCTGCATCAGCCTGGCTGACGCCTGGATTGCGCGGTGCCGATGGCACTGCGAACCCACTTTACGCAGAGTCCCCGCCCACCCGTGACACTACCCGGTTGGCACCCAGCGCGGCATTGCTAACAGGAACTCCGCTACCGATTGGTGCTGAGGTCGGGCCCGTAGAAGTCAAACGCATGGATTTCGTTCGCCTCATTCGCCTGTGACATTTTGGGCGTCGGCCGATCGGCCCAGGCGTGTTCAAGCAACAAGTTCTTGCCATCACGGCTGGCGAAATGCCGACTGGCGACCTGATCGCCGACGCGCAACTGCTGGCGAAACAGCCCGCATGCGTCGGCAGCGCGCAGTTTGCGTTCATGAATGCAGGCGGTGTACGCAACCCGGGTTTCACCCAGGGCGCGTCGTATCCTTACGACCTGACCAATGGCAATGCGTTCCAGGTGCAGCCCTTCGGCAACAGTCTTGTGACGATGACGCTGACTGCGCAGCAGATCAAGGACGTGCTGGAACAGCAGTTCGCCAACTGTCTGGGCCAGGGCACCAACAACCGCATCATGCAGATCAGCAACGGTTTCACCTACACCTGGGATAACGGCGGGACCTGTGGTACGCGCATCAAGTCGGTCACCTTCACGCCGACTGACCTGGTGATCAACCCTGCCCTCCCGACTATCTCCGCCCCGGCGGTCAACATCGACTTCGACGGCATGGTGCAGCCGGTCGGTCCGTTCCGCGTCATGGTCAACAACTTTATGGCGACAGGCGGCGACAACTTCTTTACCTTCACCGGCAGCGTGAACGTGTTGGGCGGTGCGCAGGACATCGACGCGCTGGTCTCTTACCTGGCTTCGTTCAAGGCGCCGGCTGCGCCCTACGATCCGTCCAACGCTGCATTGTCCAAGCCGCGCATCACGCGTCTCAATTGACC
>JAJAZK010000216.1 GCA_026785765.1 Rhodoferax sp.
GTGGCGAAACCCGGCATGGTGCAAAGGTTGGCAAAGTCCGGGCTCTGGCTCGACACCCACTGGATGCCGGCGTTCAGCGTGTGGCCGGCGGCGGGTCGCCAGTCGGCACGCAGGGCCAAGGTACGCCGCGGCACCAGGGCTACGTCATTGCCGGCGAATGGCCCAGAGGTGAACCGCGCCTGGCGCAGGGCTGCGTTCAGGCGCAGATTTACTGATGGAGACATCGCGTGGCGGGCCTCGAGTTCCAGGCCCTGGCGGCGGGTCGGATCGAAGTTAACGTTGGCCCCAGGAAAGAAGGGACTGAAAGGGCCGACGGCACTCATGTCATAACCAATCTCATTGCGTAGATTGTTGCGGTACCAGCGCAAGTCCACCTGTCCCTGCGCATAGGCCCAGCGCGCGCCCAACTCCGTGTCGCGCGAGGTCTGGGGCTTGAACGGCAAGCCCGGCGTGGTGAAAGAGAATTCGTCCACATTGGCCAAGCGGAAGCTGCGCCCCAGACGGCCATAAGCGCTGAGGCCTGCGGCCAGCGGCTGGTTCACCGAAAGCTCCCAGGCCTGCTGCCGATCCGACAAGGAGCTGACGGTAGAAGCCTCGGATTTGCGCGACGACTCAGTACGCCAGCCTGCGCCCAGTCGGGTGCCGGTCGCGTTCAGCGTCAGGTCGTCTTTCAGGTAGTAAGCGTGGGAGTTGGCTGTTGCCACCGTGCCGACCGGCTTGAACGCCGACTGAACAATGGTGCTCTCCCAGCTTGCTTTGTCCCAACCGACCACGAAGGAATTGGCCAAGCCCACTAGTTGGCCCTCATGGCGCGCGCGCAAGCCGGTGTTTTCGGCTTGCACATCGTAAGCAAACGGGGACCCGAATTGCACGCTGTCGTACCGCTTGACGCGCCGGTTTGCGTCGGCGACGACTTGCCAGCCGCCCAGGAAAGCCTCGGCGAACACGCCGCCGTTGTGTTTCTGAATGGCGCCGTACTCGGTGAGCGAATTGGCCTGGCGCGGGTTGGCGGCATACTGCGCCGCGCTCAAGGCTCCGGGCAGGCCGCTGTTCATGGCGTCGCGCCCGATGCGCGCACCCAGGCGCAGCCAGTCGTTGCTCCATTGGCCGGTGGCTGACACGGCGTCGCTGTCCGACGCGAAATTGACGCGATGGCCGTCAGTCTTGCGGCTGCTGGCGGCCACATCGATGGTAAAACCGCCACCGCTGACGACCGCATTAGAACGCAGTTCACGCAAATTGTTGGTGCCGCCCGCCGCGTAGATGCTGGCCCCGTTGGCACGTTGTGCACCGACTCCGGCCTTGGTCGTGATCACGACTACGCCACCGGTGGCGCCTTCGCCGTACAACACTGCGCCGGTCCCGCGCAACACCTCGATGCGTTCCACCGAGGCTATCGGTATGGAAGACAAGCCCGCCGTGGTCAGGTCGTTCTCGTTGAGGCGCAGACCGTCCACGACGACCACCTGATTGCTATCGGCAGTGATACCGAAGCCGCGCAAGTCCAATGTGTAGTTGTTACCGCCGGAAGTGTCAAGCCGCCCAACTACACCAAGCAGTTTCATCAAGGCCTCATTGACGGTGGAAACGCCGGAGCGCTGGATCTGCTCGGCCGAGATGACGCTTACGCCGGACGGAGCAGAGTCCACCGGATCGGCGAAACGGCTGGCCGTGATGATGACCGGCTTTAGCTGCAGCTGCGCCCAAGCCAATGGCGATGCGCCCAACGAAACGGTGATGGCGAAACGGATGGAGCCGCGCGCGCGCGGCAAAAAGCTCGATTTTTTCATGGTTACTCAAGTGACAAATCACCCTGGCCGTCGTCCCCGACAGCCGTGGGCGTAACGGAGATGCGCACGCGCAACTCCACCGTGTTGGCCGGTATCCGGGCTGGTGGAGCAACTTCCATCGCCTTCCCAAACGTCTGTTCAGAACGCTCAGTGGCCGTGATGGAAGCGGAATCGGCAGATTCGTCCACTTACCGTTGCGGGGGCAGCGCAGGTTAGGCATGCCGTTTACGGCACCCCCTCCTGCTTCCCGTTGAACTGCGGCGTGTGAACCACACCGCGAGCACCAACCGCTTGATTCTACGCCTGCAGTATTCGCCCAAACCCTACAATGCCATGCCTATGTCGAACCAGCGCCAAATCGACCAAATCGCCGAACGGGTGGAACGCCTGCTGGTCCGGCATGCGGAGCTGCAACGCACCAACACCTTGCTCGGCACCCAGGTCGAAATGCTCACGCAGGAGCGGGACTCGCTGAAATCACGCCTCGGCGCGGCGCGGGCCCGGGTTGACGCCCTGCTCGACCGGTTGCCCGAAGCGACCATCGGCAACCCGGTCGGCAAGAACGCGCCATGAAGCAATTGGACGTGCAGATCATGGGGCAGAGCTACCTGCTAAGTTGCCCACCTGGTGGCGAATCGCGACTGCTTGAAGCCGTGGAGCGGGTGGATACGGCCATGTGCAAGATTCGCGATGGCGGCAAGGTGCGCGCGCGCGACCGCATCGCCGTCTTGGCGGCACTCAACCTGGCGTTTGATCTGGAGGAGCGGGTCCTGGCCGGTGTTGCGGCCTCGGCGCCAGCAGCTAACACTGCGTCCAGCGACAGCGCGGTTGGGGCGGACAATCCGGTGCTGGCCAACTTGCTGCAGCGGCTGGATACCGCACTTGGCGAAGACGGCCAATTGATCTGATTTTTTGCGTTGTCATCGACACACAAGCGTGTGCCATGCTCGTACAATCCAACCGTCTGCAGTGCACGCCGGGCTTTATATTTCCTTGAACCAATGCTCTTAGAGCCGGGCTTGGAACATTGCCTGGTTGGTGTGATCATCTCGCGTCAGATGAACCCGAAGCCAACGCTGCCCTCGCCCACCTGAACCCCGGTTCAGGATGCCGGTCCGGTGGCACTTGCAGACACCTCTGACGCCTTGGACCTCCCCCTTACCCTGATCCTTGAACTGACCGTACTGGGCCTGTGCACCGGCTTTCTCGCCGGGCTGCTGGGCTTGGGCGGCGGCATGCTGATGGTCCCGTTCCTGACCATGATCCTGACGGCGCGCGCCTATCCACCGGGCGCTACCGTCAAGATGGCCGTGGCGACTTCCCTGGCCACGATCCTGTTCACCTCACTGGCATCGGTGCGCGCCCACCACCAGCGGGGCGCGGTGATGTGGCCGATGGCCGCCCTGCTCGCACCGGGCATACTGGTAGGGGCCTTTGCCGGCTCGCAACTTGCAGCGGCTTTGCCGGCGCGCCTGCTGAGCCTTCTGTTTGCCCTGTTTGTCACCTTCTCGGCCACACAAATGCTGCTTAACCGCAAACCCAAACCGGCACGCACACTGCCCGGCGCGCCCGGCATGTTTGGCGTAGGCGGCATGATCGGCCTGCTGTCGTCGCTTGTAGGGGCCGGTGGCGCCTTTGTATCCGTGCCGTTCATGACCTGGTGCAATGTGAGCATCCACAAAGCGGTCGGCACCTCGGCTGCCCTCGGGTTCCCGATCGCCCTGGCCGGAACCATCGGTTATCTGGTGGCCGGTTGGGGCCTGCCCCAAATGCCGCCAGGCGCCTTTGGTTACCTTTACTGGCCCGGCCTGCTGGTGCTGTCGATTGCCAGTGTGGCCACCGCACCGGTTGGCGCGCGCCTGGCCCACCGGATGGACATCGCGCCGCTCAAAAAGGCTTTTGCCATAGTCCTGTATTGCCTTGCGGCGTACTTCGTGTTGCGCACATGAGCAAGACATTGCGCTGTACGGTGAACCACGGCATCCCACAGACATGAAAATCTGCATAGTTGGCGCGGGGTCCATTGGCGGCCTGCTCGGAGTCCGACTCGGCGCTGCCGGACACGAGGTGAGCCTGATCGTGCGTGGCGCCAACCTGGCCGCAGTGGCAGCCGAAGGCATGACATTGATCGAGGAGAACGGCACGGCCCGGCAGCTGCGCCCGGTCTGCGCCAGCGCGGTGGTCGCCGAGGCTGGCGCGCAGGACCTGGTGATCCTTGCCGTCAAAGCGCACCAGGTGGCAGCGCTGGCACCCGAGCTGCACCAGCTGATGCACGCCGACACCCGCGTCGTGACGATGCAAAACGGCATTCCATGGTGGTACTTTCACAAGCTGCCTGGGCCCTGGAGCGGCTTGTCGGTGCATGCGGTGGACCCGGATGGCAGCATCTCCCGTCACCTGGATGTCGACCGGGTCATCGGCAGCGTCGTCTATCCAGCGGCGGAGGTGGTACGCCCGGGTGTCGTGCGCGTGATCGAAGGCAACCGCTTCACGCTCGGAGAACTCGATGGCAGCGACTCGGCTTCGGTGCGAGCCGTCAGCACGGCGTTCAGGTCCGCCGGGTTCAAGGCGCCGGTCTCGAATGACATTCGCTCCGAGATCTGGCTCAAATTATGGGGAAATCTGAGCTTCAATCCGATCAGCGCACTGACCCACGCCACCCTGGAAGACATCTGTTTTTTCGAACCGACGCGGGATCTGGCAGCGGCAATGATGCGTGAAGCCCAATGCGTCGCAGAAAAACTCGGCGTGGTGTTCAAGGTCAGCCTGAAGCGGCGCATCGCCGGCGCGCAGGCCGTCGGAAAACACAAGACTTCCATGCTGCAAGACGTTGAACAGGGGCGCGCCCTGGAGTTGCAAGCGCTGGTTGGTGCCGTCATCGAACTCGGGCGCATCACTGCCACGCCAACGCCCAGCATCGAGGCGGTAAACGCCCTGGCCAGCCTGTTGGCGCGAACCCTTTCCGAACAACATGCGCGATTACGCATGGCTCCAAACCAGGAAACCTGAACGATGCAGCCCTTTGACACGCTGGCGCAGATGGTGGCGCAGCAGGACCCCGGTGCAACCTGCATGACGGCACCGGCGGGTTTGCCCTTGTCGTATGGTGCGGTGGCGGCACTCATCGGGCGTACGCGCAACTCCTTGAGCACACTTGGGATAGGTCGCGGCGACCGGGTGGCGATCGTATTGCCAAACAGCCCGGAGATGGCCTGCGCATTTGTCGCGATTGCCTGCACCTGCACCGCAGCGCCATTGAATATGGCCTACCGCCCCGATGAATTCGAGTTCTATCTGTCCGACCTGCGCGCCAGGGCGCTGGTGGTGGCAGACGGCTACGACGGTCCCGCACTGGCGGCAGCGGTTGCATTGGGACTGACCGTGTTGCGGCTAAAGGCACATCCCGAACAGGGTGCGGGCAGTTTCACCCTGAGCGGGAATGGTATCGGCGGTCCGGTCCCGCCTGAACGCGCCGGCGCCGCGCACACGGACGACATCGCCCTGATCCTGCACACCTCGGGCACCACCTCGCGGCCGAAAATTGTTCCACTTTCGCAGCGCAATGTATGCGCGTCGGCGCGCAACATCCGCGACACCTTGCGTCTGACACCGGAGGACCGCCAACTGCATGTGATGCCCCTGTTCCACATCCACGGCCTGATTGCAGGTGTACTGGCACCGATGGCCGCCGGAAGCCAGATTTTCTGCACGCCCGGATTCAACGCATTGCGCTTCTTCTCCTGGATGAAGGAATGCAAGCCAACGTGGTACACGGCAGTGCCCACGATGCACCAGACCATCCTGGCGCGTGCGGCTGGTAATCTCGAGGTGATTGCAGCCAATCCCCTGCGGTTCATCCGGTCCTCCTCCTCCTCCATGCCGACGCAGGTGATTGCCGAGCTCGAGAGGGTCTTCGGGGCACCTCTGATCGAGTCGTATGGCATGACCGAAGCGGCCCATCAGATGGCGAGCAGTCCCTTGCCACCAGGGCGCCGCGTACCCGGTTCGGTAGGCATTGCCGCTGGACCTGAGGTCGCCATCATGGGCCCTACTGGCATGCTGCTGGGACCCGGGGAGACCGGTGAAATTGTCATCCGTGGCGATAACGTCACATCGGGTTACGAAAGTAATCCGCTGGCCAACCAGGAAGCGTTCACGAACGGCTGGTTTCGCACCGGCGACCAGGGCGTGCTGGACCGCGACGCCTACCTGACACTGACCGGGCGCCTGAAAGAGATCATCAACCGTGGCGGAGAGAAGGTATCGCCGCTGGAAGTGGATGCGGTGCTGATGGACCACCCGGCAGTGGCACAAGTGGTGACGTTCGCTGTCCCGCACGGCCGGCTGGGTGAAGATGTAGCCGCCGCAGTGGTGTTGCACGAAGGACAAGAGCTGAGCGAGGGTGCGCTTCGGACATTCGCCGCGAGCCGACTGGCCGACTACAAGGTGCCGCGTACCGTGTTGTTCATGTTAGAGATTCCCAAGGGAGCAACCGGCAAGCTGCAGCGCATCGGCCTGGCCGCGAAACTTGGTCTGGGACCTCAGGCAGGAGCGCCGGATGCGCTGGGGCCAGCGGCCGATGGCAAACGCTCCATCAAAAGCTCGAACTCCGCCACGGGCAAACCCGGCGCACACAAGTAGCCCTGGAACGACGCGCAGTTCAGCCCGAGCAGGTACTGGCGCTGTGCCTCGGTCTCAACCCCTTCTGCAACCACGTCGAGTTTTAGTGCGCGCGCCATACTGATGGTGGCGCTTACGATGGCCCGGTCACCCTCGTCGTCCGGCAGGCCCATGATGAAGGAACGGTCGATCTTGAGCTTGGAAATCGGAAAACGCTTGAGATAGGCCAGGCTCGAATAACCGGTGCCGAAATCGTCAATCGACATGGCCACACCAATCGCAGCGAGTTCGTGCAGCCGGGCCAGGGCCTCTTCGGCATCCTGCACCAGGATCGACTCGGTCAGCTCCAGTTCCAACAGCGCCGGGTTGAGTTGGCTCGCGCGCAGCGCGCTATCCACCATCTGCACAAAGTTGGCTTGCTGGAACTGCAATGCCGAGACGTTGATCGACACCACAACCGGTGTCTTTGCATCCTGCCACGAAGCGGCCTGGCGCACGGCCTCTTGCAGCACCCAGTTGCCAATCGTGATGATGAAACCGGTTTCCTCGGCCAGCACAATGAACTGCGCAGGACCGACCTCGCCGAGTTCGGGATCGCTCCAGCGCGACAACGCTTCGGCACCGACGAGCGTCCCCGTAGCGAGGTCAATCTGCGGCTGGTAGACCAGGCGGAAACGTTGCTGCTGCATGGCCAGTCGCATCGCATGGTCCATCTTCATGCGGGACCGGACATCGACGTTCATTTGCGGCTGGTAGAAGCGGAAATTGCCGCGGCCACGTTCCTTTACGCGGTACATCGCCGTGTCGGCAAACTGGATCAATTCGTCCAGCGTCTTGCCATCTTCGGGATAGAGGGCGACGCCGATACTGCAGCCGACCGACAGGTTCAGGGTATCGATCTGGAACGACTGCGACAAAGCCTGCAGAATGCGTTGCGCGCCGACTTCAGCACCGTGGGCATCGGCTTCCTGCAGGAACACCACGAACTCGTCACCCCCGAGCCGACACAGCGTATCGACATCGCGCAGGCAGCCTTTGATACGGCTGGCCACTTCAACCAGCACCCGGTCGCCAAAAGCATGGCCCATGGAATCGTTAATGTTCTTGAAGCGATCCAGGTCCAGAAAAAAAACTGCAAAGCGACCGCCCTTGCGCTCGGCCATGCGCAGCGCATCATCGACCCGCTGCGCAAGCATCAGGCGATTCGGCAGACCGGTCAGCACATCACGGTAGGCCAGAGTCTCGATGCGTTGTTGTGCCGCGTGTTTTTCTGTCAGGTCCTTGAAGAAACAGATGGTCTGCTGCAGCGCGCCATGGTCGTCGCGCAAAGCCACCCACGACACCTGGACGGCGCGCGGCGCCTCGCTACCGTTCTTGCGCCACAGCTCCCCTTCCCACAGACCATCGTCCACCAGTCGCTGCTCCACCCCGTCAAAAAAGCCCACGTCATGGGGGTCGAAGAACAACACGCGCGCCGACATGCCGAGAAGGGTGGCCTGGCGCGCCACCAGCATCCGTTCGCAACCGGGATTGGCGGCGAGCAGGGTGAACGTCGATCCGGTGATGAAGATCGCGTCGAGGCTGGACTCGAAAACCTTGCCCGCCAGCCGCAGCCGCGTCTCGGTGTCGGTACGTTCGGTGATGTCGCGGTAGGCGAAGACCCGCCCGCTGGGCTGGCTGCGGCTGAATTGAGGCAACGACACCCGCTCCACCACTCGGCCCGAGGCGAGTCGAAATTGATCGGTGGTCCCCAGCAGGGGCAACTCCGCCAGCTCCGCCAATCTGTACCCGTATGCCTTTGGATCGGCCACATGGCGCGCCATGTGGGCCAGTAACGCGGCGTCGTCGCGTTGCACCAACAGCGCCTCCGGCAAACTCCATATCTCTGCAAAACGGCGGTTGTAGTTGCGTACACGGCCTTCGAGATCAACTGCCAGGATGCCGTCGGCAGTTGATTCGAGCGTGGCGCGCAACTCAGCCAGCAGGGTTTCCAGTTGTTGCTCTGACTTGCGTTCCTGGCGCAGATCCCGCATCCCCACCAGATACACAGCCGGCTCGGCTTCGCTCAAGAGTCGGCTGACACGGCGCTCGACCGGAATCGGCACGCCGTCGGCACCACGTACCATGGTCTCGGAGTGGATGCTGGTGGACAGGCCTGCCGCCACGTCTTCCCAGAAAAACATGTCCTCCGGCGTGGCGGTGAGCTCAACTGCGGGCTTGCCAATGACGTCCCCGTGTGCAAGGCCAACCAGGTCGAGCGCCGCCTGGTTGACCGCCACAATCTGCAGCGGCGCCGCATCGACGACCCAGACCGCCTCCAGCAGCGCATCGACCAGTCCGGCCCACGACGCCTGACTCATGGGGCGGTCACTGCAAGTTCCGGCAGCACGGCACGCTCGAAGAAGTAGCAGATCCGCGCCCGCGGTGACAGATAGTCGAACGCCGCTTTCGGCAGCGTCGCTGGCTTGATGCTGCGCCGTATGCCCGGTGCAGCATCCTGTTCCAGATCCAGTATCAACGCCTGCTCGCGCGGCACCTGCGCGTCGTGCACAATCACACGCGGCTTGAGCGGCCGCGCCGAATTGACCGAGACCACCAGTGCATACTGGTCGGTCGAAAGTTGCACGATGGATCCGGGCGGATACACGCCCATCATGCGGATGAACGCCGCCAGCACGGCGCCGTCGAAACGCGTCTGCAACTGCGAAAAAATCAACGACAGGGCCTCGTGCGGCGTCACCGCTGCGGACGGGCGGCCCGGGTTGCACATGTTTTCATAACGATTCACCAGCGCCAGGATACGACCTGCCTGCGAGATTGCGTCCGCCCCCAGGTGGCGTGGAAATCCGCCGCCATCCATCATTTCGTGGTGTTCGGCAATGGCGCGCACCGCTGGCGCTGGCAGCTCCAGGCGCTGGGCAAGCAAGACACCATGGGCAACGTGATCCTGATAGGCCTTTTGATCCGCCCCGGCGATTGTGTTGTCCTGCCAACGTACGCGCTCTGGCAACTGGGTCTTGCCGATGTCATGCAGAAATGCTGCAGACCCCAGATCGTGCAGTTCGGTGGCACCCAGTCCGAGCGACTTACCCAACAGCAGCGACAACACGGTGACGTTGACCGGGTGCATGCTGGCCCGGTCCCCCGCTCCTTCGGACAGTAGACGAATCGAGGACTCGCCGCTGCCCAGCATGTCGCCGACGAAGCCGGTCACCATTTGCAGGCACTGCAGCGCGGCGAGTCCTGGTTGCGCCTTCAATTGCTCGAGCAGCAACTGGTAATGGCGGATTGCCGCACTGAACTGCTGGTCACACAGCGCAAAACTCTCGCGCTGCGCCTGCAGTTGCCGGACGTGCTGCTGCCGGCGTATTTGTTCCGGCGTCAATACCCCGGTCACGGCAGTGGCGTCGGCGACTGCCGGCTGCACATCCCCGGCCTGCGTTGGCGCGTTCGCGTCAAACCCCTCGGGA
>JAJAZK010000217.1 GCA_026785765.1 Rhodoferax sp.
ACCCAGCCCACGCTGGGGTTCCAGCGCGTCATCCAGCGCGCCATCATGCATGTGCAGTCCACCGGCAGCGGCAAGAAGGAAGTCACTGGCGCGAACGTGCTGGTAGCGATTTTTGGCGAGAAGGATTCACACGCGGTCTATTACCTGCACCAGCAAGGCGTGACGCGCCTGGACGTGGTCAACTTTATTGCCCATGGCATCAAGAAGAGTGATCCGCCGGAGCCGAGCAAGGCCGGTGAGAGTCAGGCGGAGGCGGAAGAGGGCGGTGAAAAAGGTGACAAGCAGTCGGCGCTGGAGCAATACACGCAGAACCTGAACCAGCTTGCCAAGGACGGCAAGATCGATCCGCTGATCGGTCGCGAGTACGAGGTCGAGCGCGTGATCCAGATCCTGTGCCGACGCCGCAAGAACAATCCGTTGCTGGTGGGTGAAGCGGGCGTGGGCAAGACCGCGATTGCGGAGGGCCTGGCTTGGCGTATCACGCAAAAGGACGTGCCGGAGATCCTGGCCGAATCGGTGGTCTATTCACTCGATATGGGTGCCTTGCTGGCTGGCACCAAGTACCGGGGCGACTTCGAACAACGCCTCAAAGGGGTGCTCAAGTCGCTCAAGGACAAGCCCAACGGCATCTTGTTCATCGACGAAATCCATACCCTGATCGGCGCGGGTGCGGCCTCGGGTGGAACGCTGGACGCATCGAATCTGCTCAAGCCCGGATTGAGCTCTGGCGCACTCAAATGTATTGGCGCCACCACCTTCACCGAGTACCGTGGCATCTTCGAGAAGGATGCGGCGTTGTCGCGCCGGTTCCAGAAGATCGATGTGGTGGAGCCGACGATCGAGCAGACAGTGGAGATTCTCAAGGGCCTGAAGTCGCGCTTCGAGGAGCACCATAACGTGAAGTACGCGGTGGCGGCGCTGCAGGCTGCGGCCGAGCTCAGCGCCAAATACATCAATGACCGCCACTTGCCCGACAAGGCAATTGACGTTATTGATGAAGCCGGTGCGGCACAACGTATCCTGCCGCCGTCCAAACGCAAGAAGACCATCACCAAAGGTGAGGTCGAGGAGATCGTGGCGAAGATCGCGCGTATCCCTCCGGCCAATGTGTCCAACGATGATCGCGGCAAGCTCAAGACACTGGAGCGTGACCTCAAGAACGTCGTGTTTGGCCAGGACAAGGCGCTAGACGTGTTGGCGTCGGCCGTCAAGATGGCCCGCTCCGGTCTTGGCAAGGGAGACAAACCGATTGGCGCATTCCTGTTCAGCGGGCCGACCGGCGTCGGCAAGACCGAGGCGGCCAAGCAGCTTGCGTACATCATGGGGATCGACCTGATTCGCTTTGACATGAGCGAATACATGGAGCGCCACGCTGTCAGTCGGCTGATCGGCGCCCCCCCCGGTTATGTCGGATTTGATCAGGGCGGGTTGTTGACCGAGGCGGTGACCAAGAAGCCACATTGCGTGCTGCTGCTCGACGAGATTGAAAAAGCCCATCCGGACATCTTCAACGTATTGCTGCAGGTGATGGACCATGGTACGCTGACCGACAACAACGGGCGCAAGGCGGATTTCCGCAACGTCATCATCGTCATGACAACCAATGCCGGTGCCGAAGCGATGAACAAGGCGGTCATCGGTTTCACCACCAAGCATGAGGTCGGTGACGAAATGGCCGATATCAAGCGGCTGTTCACGCCGGAATTCCGCAACCGGCTTGACGCCATCGTCAGCTTCAAGGCACTCGACGAGAACATCATCCTGCGAGTGGTGGACAAGTTCCTGCTGCAACTCGAGACGCAACTGGCCGAGAAGAAGGTCGACGTCACCTTCACGGACAAGTTGCGCAAGCACCTCGGCAAGAAAGGTTTTGATCCGTTGATGGGTGCGCGACCAATGCAGCGCCTGATTCAGGACACGATCCGCCGGGCGCTCGCCGATGAACTGTTGTTCGGTCGCCTGACAGAGGGCGGTCGCTTGACAGTCGATATTGACGACAAGGACCCGGAAAAGGCCGAGGTGCTGCTGGACATCACTCCGCTGCCCAAGAAAGAGGGCAAGCCCAAACCGGAAGAGGCGGCGATCGGCTGAGTTATGCGTTGAATCGATTGCGGATGTCTTGCATCCGCGCGCGGTTTACGCCGAGGTCCTCGCGCCCGAGGCGGCTGGCAGATCGGAAATGGATCACGCCGGCCGGCCGGTCTATCCAGAACTCCAGGTCGTCGGTGAACTTCAAAAACGCGGTCCGGGATTCGGTATGGATGTAGTCGGCCTGTTCCGTCACCACGGTGGTTCTGGGCATGGCACGCAGGATTGCTGCAAGCTTCTGCATTGCCGCGCCGCCATCGCCCTGAAATCGCATTGGTGCCATCGCCGCATAGGCCTGTTGCGCGTGGCCGGGGTACAGGTCTGCCTGACTCGACCCGGTGTTGGGGGTCTGCGACGGCGGGGACAAACGGCCGTTTGTCACGCCCAAGCGTTTCGGAAGACTGCCGGCAAGTAGTCCGGCCTGGCCCGCGCCCAGCACGGCCGTCCCCAACAGCAGCAACGCAAAACCGATCCGATCGAGAAATTTCACTGGGTCTGCTCCGTGTTTGTTGGGCCGGATTACAACATGCACAAGAGCAACCAGGATGAAATGGCCCGCCTGCGCGCACGGGATACGCGATCCAGCAGGCTATCCGCCGATTTAGCGGCGCCTGTCCCGCGCCGGTTCGCGGGCTGCGGTAGCGACGCCCTGGCGGCTTGCTTTACTTGAAGCCTACCCGGTCGAGCATTTGCTGTACCTTGACCTGGTTCATTCCCACTACGCTGACGGGTACAGTCTCGCTTTTGAAGCCGCCCTCTGCCATTGCCTTCAGCGCCGGGTTATTGATTACCACCCCGCGCGCCGTCGGCCATTCATTGTTGCCGTTGGCGAACTGGTCCTGCGCTTGCGGGCTCGCCAGGTATTCCAGAAAGCGGATCGCGTTGGCAGGGTTTTTGGCGTTTCTGGCCACCGCGCCGCCAGCGATGTTGACATGCGTGCCCCATGAGGACTGGTTCGGGAAAACCACACCCACACGCTCCATCACCGCCTTGTCTTCAGTCGCTTCGGAACGCATCAGCCTGGCGAGATAGTAGGTGTTAGTGACGGCAATGCCGCATTCGCCGGACGCAACACCTCTGATCTGGTCGGTATCTCCGCCTTTTGGCGCGCGTGCCAGGTTGGCTACCATGCCACGCAGCCAGGTCTCGGTCTGTTGTTCCCCGATATGTTCCAGCACCGCACCAAACAGGGACAGGTTGTACGGATGCGACCCGGAGCGGATGCACAAGCGGCCTTTGTTGCGACTGTCACCCAGCATCTCGTACGTGGCCACGTCCTCCTTCTTGACCTTGGCCCTGTCATACACGATGACCCGCGCCCGGGTGGAGAAGCCGAACCACTGCGACTTTCCGGCAGAGTCCGGTTTGCCGCGCAATTGAGGCGGG
Source organism: Rhodoferax sp. (assembly GCA_026785765.1). GTDB lineage: Bacteria > Pseudomonadota > Gammaproteobacteria > Burkholderiales > Burkholderiaceae_C > CAISIP01. Next base: position 3,475 of record JAJAZK010000217.1, read on the forward strand.
ATCGCCTTTTCGAGTAGCGCCGACACGGTTGGCTGGAACAATCCGTCGATTTCGCCGCGCCAAAGGCGTGCTGCGTCGACCAGAAGTATCACATCCGCCGGCGACGCGCTACCTTCCGCCTTCAGTCGGGCGAGAATGCCGGCATCGTCGGAATCAACGCGGTTGATCTTGATGCCGGTACTTTTTGTGAAGTTTGAGTAAAGGGCCTCGTCGGTGGGGTAGTGCCTTGCTGAATAGATGTTCAGCACGGATTCCTGGCCCAAAGCGGCCCCGAAGCTCGCGAACAGACTGGCAGCCAGCAGGGTGTGTTTGATCGGTAACAACATGCATTTCTCCGGTTCCGTTAGGTAATGAATCATAAAGCAAACGAGAATGATTCGCAATAACTTTTTAAAAATGAAATTTCTGCTTCCGCTTTACTGTTGAAAACCGCTTGGCCAATCGATCCGCGACGCCACCGCACCTGAC
>JAJAZK010000218.1 GCA_026785765.1 Rhodoferax sp.
AGCGGGCGCAACACCAGCATGAAGAGCAGCATGCCAAGCAGCATCGGCCAGGCGGCGTGCAGCGCGCCGCTGCGGTCGGTCGCAGTCATCAGCGCTACCAGTTTGCCGATCAACACCGGCATCACGGTGTCGCTCAGCGCCACCAGCAGGCAGCTCAGCAGCATCGCGAAGAACAGGCCACGCGCCTGGCGGATGAAATGCCAGTAGAACGGCAGCAATCCGGTTGGTGGTGCGCCATCTGGCGGGAGCGCGGTGGCGGGCACGCGCGACTCGAAGACGCGAAACAGGGCATCGAACATGTTGCCACTGTATCGGAGCGAAGGGCCGGGACGATTCTCGCGCCGCCACGCGGTGTTGCCGGCTCGTTGTATGGTGTCGCCCCACGGTCTCGCCGACACCTTGGCTGGCAACGCGACTCTCTGCGGCGCGGACCCAACCCAAAGCCCGACAGCCTCCTAGAATCAGGGCTCACGGAGGAACCCGCCATGAACAGTCCAGACAGCACCAAGACCTTCGCCTCCCAGGCCGACCTGGCAGACAAGAAGATCACCTTTGAACAACTCAGCGCGCATTGCTGGGCCTATACCGCCGAGGGCGACCCGAACTCCGGCGTGGTCATTGGCGAGCGCTTCATCATGGTCAGTGATGCCACCGCCACGCCGACGCTGGCGCGCGACCTGATCGCACGCATCCGCACGGTCAGCGACAAACCGATCAAGTATGTATTGCTGACGCATTACCATGCGGTGCGGGTGCTCGGTGCAAGCGCCTTTGCCGCGGAAGGCGCCACCGAGATCATCGCCAGCCAGGGCACGCTGGACTTGATCCACGAGCGCGGTGCGCAGGACATGCAAAGCGAGATGGAGCGTTTTCCGCGCCTGTTTCGCAACGCTGAGACTGTGCCTGGCCTGACCTGGCCGACGCTCGTGGTGGGTGGCGGCGACCCGACCAGGGGCGAGGTTCCTGGCAAGCTGACGCTGGATCTGGGCGGGGTGAGCGTGCAGATCTGGCATCCGGGTCCGGGCCACACGCGCGGCGATACGATCGCCTGGGTAGAGCAGGAGAAAGTCCTGTTCAGCGGTGACCTGGTCGAGTACCAGGCCGGTGTGTACACCGGCGACGCCCACCTGGAAGAATGGCCTGCAACGCTGGAGGCGCTGCGCGCCCTGAAAGCCGAGGCGATTGTTCCTGGCCGCGGCGAGGCCATGCGCGGCGTGCCCGACGTGATCAAGGCGCTCGACTACACCAGCCTGTGGGTGGAAACTTTGTTCCGCTGCGGCAAGGAAGCCGCCGCCGCCGACATGGATCTGAAAGCCGCGATGGCGCACACGCGCAAGAGCATGGACCCGATTTTCGGCACGGTCTTCATCTACGAACACTGCCTCCCGTTCGACGTGAGCCGGGCTTACGACGAAGCCAAGGGCATCAAGAACCCGCGCATCTGGACGGCGGCGCGGGACCAGGAGATGTGGGCGGCCTTGCAGGCTTGATCGTCCCCGATGTGCGGTGCTACGCGCTGCAATGCCGCTTTACAACCGCGACCGCGCCTTCAATTCGTGCTGCGGTTGAGCCACGTACGGCTGTTCTATTTGTATTGCCTCCAATTGTCGTTCCAGGTTTTCCAGCGCTTCCAGCGCCTGTGCCAAAGCCCGGGCTTGGGCCTCGTTAAGGGTGGGCTCAAACAGGCGCCTCCAGTACAACGGCGGCTGACGACGAGCCTGTGCAATTTGCACGCCTAGTGGGGATGTTCCTGGCGCGTGGTTGGCGGCCTGTGTGAAGCCAGAAATGTGGGTCTTGATGGCTGCGAGGTAGGCGTTGAAACGTACCCAGCGATGGTCGCACCAGGCGGCGCTGCCTTCGAGTGCCGGGTTGTCGGTCACCTCGCCTGGCAGAAACTTTCGTGCCAGTTTGCGCCCGGCACCGGTGCCATTGTCGTAGGCCAGATTCCATATCTTCTGCCCGTCGAGGTTCAGGTTGAGGCCGCCATTGGTCTGGTCATTCTTGTACACAATGGCGACCCGGTCACGAACACCTGGCATGCGTAGATTGGCGTTGTCGGCCCAGTCTTTGGCAGTAACGACCAAGCCCGTCAGATAGCGGGAAAATCGCGAGGCTGCGCTCGGCTTCGCCTTTCCGTCGGACCCCGCATCGTCGAAGTCGTCCCACTTTTCAGAACGGCCGGTCGTGTGGAACGTAGTGACGTCGTATTTCATCTTCTGACCGTCCTTGCCCAGTTCGAGATCGCCCTTTTCGTTGCGTCTACGCGCCCTTTCGGCAATGTAGATGCCAAACGTCGGCCAGGCTGGCAGTGGACTGTCGAATATGTGCAGCGGAAAATTTGATGTCACGCCGCCGTCCGCGAACCAGGCCTCCTTGAATTGGAATGCAGGTAGCTTGTCTTCGTGCTGTCTAATGCGTCCGCCTTCATGGTCAATCGCCCACACCGGCACGGCCTGAAACAGGATTGGGAAGTTCATGCTCAGGCGCACACCCACCAGTACCGGCATCTCACCCAGCGGCAATTCGAATAGTGTCTTGCAACCCGGCTTGCCAGTGCACTTGCCAAGTGTCCCATCTGGCAAGCGACAGGGACAGGGCTGGTCCTGCGGATCGGGGCTGTTGTACTGGTCTGGTTGGCGTTGATTGCCGGTTCCCGCGCCGCGTGCAACATCGCGCCGGGCCTCGGTATACGGCTGGCTGGTGCGGACCAGGTGCGCAATCACGCTGGGCGGGAAGTACTTGCTCCATTGGTCGGGCCGGAAGAACAGGCGTACCGATCGGTCTTCCAGCGGAAGTTCATACGGTCGCCCATGGCTCACACACGTGGTCATCATGCGCAGGTCAATGGACTTTGCGACCGGGTGCCGTGCCGTACCAGCCGGACCGCCTGGTGCCCGCCAAAGGTCCTTGAACGTCAGTGGACGCGACAGCGGCAGCCCGGCCGCGCCCTGAATGCCGCGGTGCAGCCATTCGGTCAAGCCGTCGCTTTGGCCAGCGTTGGTGGATAGGCCACTGCAAAAACCGAAACCGGGCTGGGCCGCCAGGCTCTGATACTCCTTGTACAGCGCGAAGCACACCATAGCCACTGCGGCGAAGACTCCGCCAGCTAAGCAGGTGAGGATGGCAAAACCAAGATTCCATAACCAGTCAAATATGATGCACTGCGATGGGTTACTGAGCCTGCACCAGGTTTGCAGGCAATTTAGAACTTCAGCACCAACGCGCCAGGTGGTTGGATTGCATATGAGCAACACGGCAGCCGCTGCCAGGAAACCAGACACGAGTTCAGTCCGGTACCGGCGCGCAAGCTCAGCCAACAAGGTACTCCAGAACTGTCCCATAGGAACCGAGGCCACCGCCACGGCCAGGTCGAACAGGCGCTGCAATGACGGCACGGTCTGAAACAGTGCGCGCAACACGGTGGCGTGCGGTCCAAATGTCGGCTTTTCTCCCAGTTCTCGTGGCAAGGTGCGCAGCACATCGTTGAAGCCCGCATCGGAGCCGAAACGGCGTGCATACTCACAGGCGGCGGCCAATGCGGCGGCAATGGCGCCAACCGACGTCCCGGCAAGACTCTGAAAGCGGAACCCCCGCGCCAGTTCTATCAAAACGCCCGGGTAGATCACCCCGTCCACCACGCCCCCCTTGAGGACCAGATCGCAGTACCGGTCCAAGGGCGGTTGCGCGTTCGGATCCAGCGGGTCGGGCAACGGCACCGGCCCCGCTGAGTGCGTGCCGTTGGTCGTGTTAGCGGCCACGCTGCTCACACCGAGTCCAGGAAGCGGGAGGCAGTCTCCAGTTTTCCATCGGCAATCGTGCGCAAGGCATGGAGGCTGGGAAAGAAGGCATAACAAGTGCCGCGGGTCTCCACGAAAGCGGGAAGGCCCTGGAGAACTTTGGCTGCCGCGTCGCGCATTGGTATCTCGAAGCTGTTTTCGAGCTTCTCGTGATTTCCAATGATCGGATCCTTGCCCGGACTTGTGTAGGGCATACC